>JBDSYO010000295.1:0-6495 GCA_039925625.1 Lapillicoccus sp.
TCGCCGGCGACCGACTTGACCTGGTCGACGGCCACACCGGCGACGTGCTGGCCACCCTGGAGGGCGTCCTGGCCGACCTGCTTGGCCTGGTCGGTGGCGACCGCGGTGGTCGAGTCGTCGCCGGACGCGGCGCCGTCGGCGTACGCGCCAGACGTGGGGGTGACGATGGCGTACTCGTCGACCACGTACTCGTCGACCAGAACGGCCGGTTCGTCGGTGTAGGGGGGGTCGCCCAGCTCGGTGCGCCGCGGCGCGGAGGAAGCGTTGTATCCCTCGGTCATGGTGGCTCTCTTTCGTCAGCGCCGGAGCGCTCGTGGATGTCGGCCCGGGGACGGGCCGGCTCGACCGCGGGCACGCGGCCATGGATGGATCACCGGGGGAGCAGACCGATCGTGGGTGTCGTTCGACGCCGCTCTTTGACGTCGTGCCCGGGCGGGAAGCGCCGAGGACCGCGATCAGCTCTCCACGACAAAGGGTTACCCCCTTCTCACGGGTTGAACCCTGGGGGCCCAAGAGGTCCATCACGAAGGCTGAGGGCTAACCTCGGCCGGACGGACCGGCACGAGGAGGAGTCAGATGGCGGACGCGGACGGCGCCCCCGACGCGGGTCGCGCTCGGCCCTCGGGCGCCGCGGAGAACGCCGACTACCACGTGGCCGAACAGCGCCGCCGCGACGAACGCGAGTCGGCCAAGGCCCAGGTGCTCGTCGACCGGTTCGTAGCGGACGCCGTGGCGCGTGGGCTGCCGACCGAGCCGCTGACCGCGCGCCCGTGGTCGGGAACGGGTCGCTACCGGACGGACATCGTCGGCTGGTACCTGCGCCGCGACCGGGCCATCGGTGTCGGCGAGGACGGCCGCTACTACGTGCTGGTGGTCGCTCCGGAGCGGTTCGGTCGCTGGCGGACCGTGCACGTCGAGCCGACCCCTCCGCCGCTGCAGACCGGCAGGGGCGGGCGGGACGGCGACTCCGTCGCCCTGGACGTCCTCCTCGCGATGCGCCTGGACTGGACCGACTGAGCCCCTCAGTCGGTGCTGAGCCCCTCAGTCGGTGCGGGGGCTCAGACGGCGCAGTCGGCGCAGGTGCCGAAGATCTCCAGGGTGTGGGTCACGTCGCGGAAGCCGTGCTCGGCGCTCACGCTGTCGGCCCAGCGCTCGACGGTGGGGCCCTCGACCTCGACCGTGCGGCCGCACGACCGGCAGACCAGGTGGTGATGGTGGGCCCCGGTGCTGCACCGCCGGTAGACCGCCTCGCCCTCACCGGTGCGCAGGACGTCGACGTCGCCGTCCTCGCTGAGCGCCTGGAGGGCGCGGTAGACGGTGGCCAGCCCGACGGGGTGCCCGGCCGCCCGCAGCCGGGCGTGCAGGTCCTGGGCCGAGGTGAAGTCGGTCGTGTCGCCGAGGGCGTCGGCGACGGCGAGCTGCTGCTTGGTCAGCCGGCGCGCGGGCCGCGTGCCGGTCATCGGTGCCCCGCCTCGTCCCGCCCGGTCCCGGCCGGGGTGGCCGCGCGGGCGTGCTCGTCGTAGTGGCCCTCGTGCGGCGCGTGGCGGTGGCCGTCGTGGAGGTAGTCGACGTGCCCGCCGTGGGGCAGGGCCGGGTGGCCGCACGCTGGACCGTGCTCGTGCGGATGCACCTCGGCGCGGGCGTGACGGCGGGCCCGTAGCCGCGTACCGAACGCCCGCCCCACCGACGCGAGGACGAACACGCCGATCGCGAGGACGACGATGGTGCCCCCGGACGGGGTGTCGGCCTCGTAGGAGACGACGACGCCGCCCACCGCGCAGACGACGCCGATGGCGACGGCCCAGCGCATCGTCGCGCGGAAGCTGTTGCCCAGCAGCTGCGCCGCCGCGTTGGGCACGATCATGAGCGCACTGATGAGCAGCAGCCCGACGATGCGCATCGAGACGACGACGGTCACGGCCGTGAGCACGGCCAGCGCGATGTTAAGGGCGAGCACGGGCATCCCCATGGCGCGCGCATACTCCTCGTCGCTCGCGACCGCGAAGAGCCGGGGCCGCAGCAGCCACGTCGTGAGCAGCACCAGCACGCCGAGCACCGCGAAGACGACGAGGTCGCCGCTGCGGACGGTCGTGATGGCGCCGAAGAGGTATGCCGTGAGGTTGGCCGGGGTGCCCTGGGCCGACTTGCTGATGATGACGACGCCGGCGGCGATGCCGCCGTAGAAGATGACGGCGAGGGCGACGTCGCCCTGGGTGCGCCCGGACGCCCGGATCAGCTCGATGACGACGGCGGCGGCGACCGCTGCGACGAGGGCGGCCCATACGGGCGAGGTGTTGAGGACGAGCCCGACCGCCACGCCGGCCAAGGCGACGTGGCCCATGCCGTCGCCGATGAGCGAGAGCTTGCGCTGCACGAGGAACACGCCGACCAGCGGCGCCACGAGGCCGACCATGAGCGCGGCGATGAGGGCCCGTTGCATGAAGTCGTAGGCCAGCAGGTCAGTCATGGTGGACGCCCCCGGTGACGGTCCGCCGGCCGGCGCGGCGGTCGGGCTCGTCGTCGTGGTGGTGGGTGTGGTGCTCGTGCAGCACCTCGGACCCGCGGGCCAGGAAGGCGTCCCGGCTGCCGTCGAACGTGATCCCGCCGCGGTCGACGACGACCACGCGGGAGACGACGTCGGCGAACGCGTCCATCTCGTGCGTGACGATGAGCATGGTGACGCCCTGGGTGGCGAGCCGGCCGAGCACCTCGGCCAGGACGTGCTGGTTGGCGGTGTCGACACCTGCGGTCGGCTCGTCCATGACGAGGACCTCGGGCTGGGCGGCGAGGGCCCGGGCGATGAGGACCCGGCGCTGCTGGCCGCCCGACAGCGTGCTCACGTCGGCGCCGGCGCGGTCGGCCAGCCCGACGACCTCGAGGGCGCGCGCGATGACCTGCCGGTCCGTCGCCGAGGGGCGGCCCCACCACGACTGACGCACGAGACGGCCGGTCGAGACGATCTCCTCCGCGGTGGCCCGGACCGAGCCGGTGAGGGTGTGCCGTTGGGGGACGTACCCCAGCCGGGCGTGGTCGGCGAACTCGCCGACCGGCTCGCCGAACAGGCGGACGTCGCCGGCCACGACCGTGCTCAGACCGAGCAGGCCCTTGACGATGGTCGACTTGCCGGCGCCGTTGGGGCCGAGGATGGCCACGACCTCGCCGGCGTGCACGTCGAGGGTGACGTCGCGCACGACGGTCGTATCGCCGTAGCCGAACGCCGCGTGGGAGACGGACACCACCGGCGACACACTCACGCGCAGCCCTGTCCGGCCCTCAGGGTGGCGAGGTTGGACCGCATGACCTCAAGGTAGTCGCGCCCGGCGGAGGCGGTGGTCAGCCCCTCGATGGGGTCGAGGGTCGCGACGGTGGCCCCGGTGCTGCGCGAGACGGTCTGCGCGAAGGCCGGCTCGACGAGCGTCTCGGCGTAGATCGTCCGCACGGCGTGCGCCTTGACGAAGTCGGCGATCTCCGCCAAACGCGACCCCGACGGCTCGACGTCGGGGGAGAGTCCCGAGATGGCCACCTGGGTGAAGCCGTAGCGCTGGCTGAGGTAGCCGAACGCCGCGTGGCTCGTCACCAGGTCGCGGTTCGTGCACGTCGCCAGACCGGCCTTGAGGTCGGCGTCGAGCCGACCCAGGGTGCCGACGAACCTGGCGGCGTTGGCGGCGTAGTCAGCCGCGTGGGCAGGGTCGGCCTGCCCCAGCCGCGCGCCCACGGCCGTGACCACCGCGGCATACCGCTGCGGGTCGAGCCAGAAGTGGGGGTCGCGCGCCGACGAGGGGGCGGACGCCGCGTCGGCCGTAGCCGGCGCGGCCGTGGGGTCGTCGCCCTCCGGCGGGGCCGCGAGGTCGAGATGCGCCGTCGGCGCCACGTCGAACGCGTGGGCCGAGCCCTCCTGGTCGACGGCGGTGTCGACGGCCGGCTGGAAGCCGCGCGAGTAGACGATGAGCCCCGCGTCGGACACGGCGGCGACGTCCTGCGGGCTGAGCTCCAGGTCGTGCGGCTCCGCGCCCGGCTTGGTGAGGCTACTGACGCTGACGAGCGGCCCGCCCACCTGCTGCACCGCGAACTGGAGGGGATAGAAGGACGCGACGACGGGCAGGGGCGCTCCCGAGCCGGAGGCCGCGGTCGAGGGTGACCCGCCGCCCCCGGAGCACCCCGTGAGCGCAGCGAGGACGGACGCGACAGCCAGGGTGAGAAGGGTCCGGCTCATACCGTCAGTCAAGCGAGAATGAGAATGATTGTCAAACTTGTCGATCAGCCTCGCGGCACGGCCTGGACGACGGTCACCGCCACGACCAACGCGAGCACCGCGAGCCGCATGAACTTCTCGGGCAGGGTGAGCCGCGGCCACGTGACGTAGACGAGGAAGGCGACCACGAGGCCGACGAGGGCCGTGGCCAGGAACCCCCACCGCGGCACGAGGATGCCGACGACGAGCAGGCCCAGAGCCAGCAGGAAAGGCAGCAGTCGGGGGAGCCGGTTCAGCCGCTCCAGGACGGGGTATGCCGCGTGCTCTACGCGGGAGCGGAGGGGCAGGGCCACCGCGACAGGGTACGGGTCGGGGCGTCCGCGGCCGGACATGGACGCAGCCGGAGGGCCGATAGCCTGAGTGTCATGGCCAGCCTGACGTCCCCCGGGACCACCGTCGACACCGTCGTCAGCCTCTGCAAGCGCCGCGGCTTCGTCTTCCCCAGCGGCGAGATCTACGGCGGGACGCGGTCGGCGTGGGACTACGGGCCGCTCGGCGTCGAGCTCAAGGAGAACATCAAGCGCCAGTGGTGGAAGGCGATGGTGACGCAGCGCGACGACGTCGTCGGCCTCGACTCGTCGATCATCCTGCCTCGCCAGACCTGGGTGGCGTCCGGTCACGTCGGCACCTTCTCCGACCCGCTCGTCGAGTGCCTGTCCTGCCACAAGCGGTTCCGGGCCGACCACCTGCAGGAGGCGGTCGCGGCCAAGGCGTCGGCCAAGGGTGGCGACCAGGTCGACCCCGACTCCGTCTCGCTGACCGACGTCGCCTGCCCCAACTGCGGCACTCGCGGCAAGTGGACCGAGCCGCGTGACTTCAACATGATGCTCAAGACCTACCTCGGCGTCGTCGAGGACGAGTCGGGCCTGGCCTACCTGCGGCCCGAGACCGCGCAGGGCATCTTCCTCAACTTCCTCAGCGTCATGAACACGTCGCGCAAGAAGCCGCCGTTCGGGATCGCCCAGGTCGGCAAGTCGTTCCGCAACGAGATCACCCCGGGCAACTTCATCTTCCGCACCCGGGAGTTCGAGCAGATGGAGATGGAGTTCTTCGTCAAGCCGGGCGAGGACGAGGCATGGCACCAGCGGTGGATCGACGAGCGCACCGCCTGGTACGTCGACCTCGGCATCGCCCCCGACCATCTCCGCCACTACGAGCACGCGAAGGAGAAGCTGTCGCACTACTCGAAGCGCACCGTCGACATCGAGTACCGCTTCAACTTCACCGGCTCCGAGTGGGGCGAGCTCGAGGGCATCGCCAACCGCACCGATTTCGACCTGACCACCCACTCCACGCACTCGGGCACGGACCTCGTCTACTTCGACCAGACCACGGGGGAGCGCTACACGCCCTACGTCATCGAGCCGGCGGCCGGTCTCTCGCGCTCGCTCATGACCTTCCTCGTCGACGCCTACGCCGAGGACGAGGCGCCCAACACCAAGGGCGGCGTGGACAAGCGTGTCGTCCTGCGCCTCGACTCCCGCTTGGCCCCGGTCAAGGCCGCAGTGCTGCCGCTCTCGCGCAACGCCGACCTCTCGCCCAAGGCACGTGACCTGGCAGCGCAGCTGCGCCGGCACTGGAACGTCGACTTCGACGACGCCGGAGCGATCGGCAAGCGCTACCGCCGGCAGGACGAGATCGGTACCCCGTTCTGCATCACCGTCGACTTCGAGACCCTCGACGACCACGCCGTGACGGTGCGTCAGCGGGACTCGATGGCGCAGGAGCGGGTCGCCCTCGACCAGGTGGAGGGCTTCCTGGCTCAGCGGCTCGTCGGCTGCTGAGCGACCTTCCGCGCGACCGAGCTCAGATGTCCCCGGGTCTCGCGGCGCCGGCGGCAGGAAACTTCCGACCATCTGAGTTCGCTCGCCGAGGACGGTGAGGACGTCCGACCACCGACGCGTGACAACCGTCATGGGTGAGCCGTGACCAACCGTGGGGTCAGGAGTGCCCTCGGGCCGCCATGCTGGAGGACATGACCACCACACCCACAACGACGGCCGCCACCACACGGTCGGACGGCGTGCTCGGGGGAGTGCCTGCGATCTCGGCGGTCGGGCTACACAAGGACTTCGGATCGGTGCACGCCGTACGCGGCATCGACCTGACCATCCAGCCCGGCGAGATCGTCGCCTTCCTCGGCCCCAACGGCGCCGGGAAGACCACCACCATCGACATGATCCTCGGGCTGTCCGAGCCGACCGCCGGCACCGTGAGCGTGCTGGGCCAGTCCCCGCGCAGCG
>JBDSYO010000296.1:0-4979 GCA_039925625.1 Lapillicoccus sp.
CGGCGGGCGGCCGTCATAGGGTCGGACCATGCCGATCCCGGAGTTCATCGTCGCACTGCGCGAGCACGTGGGGACGGCCGCGCTGTGGCTCCCCGCGGTGGCCGCCGTCGTCGTGCGGCCGGGGGCCGGCGGCGACGAGGTCCTGCTCGTGCGGCGGGCCGACAACGGCGCCTGGACCCCGGTCACCGGCATCCTCGACCCGGGGGAGGAGCCGGCCGTCGGCGCCGTGCGGGAGGTCCTCGAGGAGACGGGCGTCGTCGCCGTGGCCGACCGCCTCGTCTGGGCGCACGCGACGCCCGAGATCGAGTTCGAGAACGGTGACCGGTCGACCTTCCTCAGCCTGTGCTTCCGGTGCTCCTGGGTGAGCGGCGAGCCCTTCGCCGCCGACGACGAGTCGGTCGACGCCGGCTGGTTCCCGGTCGACGCGTTGCCCGAGATGGGCGCCGAGCAGCGTCGCCGGGTCGACCTCGCGCTCGCCAACGCCCCCGAGGCGGTCTTCACCCGATGAGCCGGCCGGCGCTGGGCGACCTGCTCGCGGGGATGCGGGTGGTCTCGTTGCCATTGCGGGTGCGGTTCCGCGCGGTCGGACACCGGGAGGCGGCGCTCATCCAGGGCCCGGCCGGCTGGGGGGAGTTCGCGCCGTTCCTCGAGTACGGCGTGGCCGAGTCGGCGCGCTGGCTCGCTGCGGCGGTGGAGGCGGCGTGGGAGGGCTTCCCCGACCCGGTACGCCTGGAGGTGCCGGTCAACGCCACCCTGCCCGCCGTGGCGCCCGACCAGGTCGCGGCGGTGCTGGCCCGTTACGACGGCTGCCGCACGGTCAAGGTGAAGGTCGCCGAACGCGGTCAGTCCCTCGCCGACGACCTCGACCGGGTGGCGGCCGTGCGCGACCTCGTCGGTCCTGACGTGCGCATCCGGGTCGACGCCAACGGCGGCTGGGACGTCGACCAGGCCCTCACCGCGCTCGGCGCGCTCTCCGCATACGGGCTCGAGTATGCCGAGCAGCCCTGTCCCAGCGTCGAGGAGCTCGCCGAGCTGCGGCGTCGCCTGACGCGGGCGCATCTCGACGTGCTGGTGGCCGCGGACGAGTCGATCCGCAAGGCCGAGGACCCCCTGCGCGTCGCTCGCGAGGAGGCCGCCGACCTCGTGGTCGTCAAGGTGGCGCCGCTCGGCGGGGTGCGACGGGCGCTGGGGATCGTCGAGGCGTGCGGGCTGCCCGCGGTCGTGTCGTCGGCCCTGGACACGTCGGTGGGGATCTCGGCGGGCGTCGCGCTCGCAGCGGCGTTGCCCTCGCTCGACCATGCGTGCGGCCTCGGGACGGTCGAGCTGTTGGCCGCCGACGTGGCGCGGCCCTCGCTGGTGGCGGTGGCCGGGTCGATCACCGTGGGGCCGGCCGAGGTCGATCAGGCGCTGCTCGCTGCCGCGGCGGCCCCGCCGGACCGCGTCGTTTGGTGGCGCGAGCGGGTCACCGCCTGCTACGCCCGGCTCTGAGGGCGCACCCCCCGCCCCACCTTTATCGGGTCACCCGATAAAGGTGCCCTTCACCGGAGAACGGTTGTCCAGTGAACCGCCCCTTTATCGGGTGACCCGATAAAGGGGCAGAGTGGGCGTCGTGCTGAAGGTCTGCGTCAACGGGGCTCGGCGGCGACACGACCGGGTGCCGACGACGCCAGTCGAGGTCGCGGCCTCGGCTGCGGGCGCCGTAGCGGCGGGGGCCGAGGCGGTGCACGTCCACCCGCGCGACGACGACGGAGTCCAGACGCTCGACGCCGACCTCGTCGCGCGCACCGTCGCGGCCGTACGGGCGGCCGTGCCCGGCGTACCCGTGGGCGTCAGCACCCACGCGGGCATCGTCCCGGACCCCGCCCGCCGCCTGGCCCTCGTCGCCGCGTGGCCCGCACCCGACGACGGGGGACCCGACTTCGCGAGCGTCAACTGGCACGAGACCGGGGCCACGGAGCTCGCCCGGGCGCTGCGGACGCGGCTCATCGGGGTCGAGGCCGGGCTGTGGACGCCGTCGGCCGCCGCCGCGTTCGTCGGGACGCGCTGGCCGTGGCAGGTCCTCCGCGTCCTCGTCGAGGCCATACCCGGGCACAGCCCCGGAGCGGAGGGCCCGTGGTCGGCCGGCCGGATCCTCGCCGCCCTCGGGCAGCAGCCCGCTCCCGTGCTGGTCCACGGCGAGGAGCACTGGACCTGGCCGGTGCTGCGGTGGGCGCAACGGCAGGGCTACGACACGCGCATCGGCCTCGAGGACACCCTCCACGACGAGCAGGGACGCCGGGTCGAGGCCAACGCCGACCTGGTGCGCCCCGCGCTCGAGGGCCGGCCGTGACGGCACCGCCGGGGCTGTCCACGGGCGGAACCCGGTTGCGCCGGGCAACCAGGTTGCTGGTTTCATAGGCCGGTGGCCCTGGCAACGACTCGTCCCGTGGGGGAGGAACGGCACCGCGCGGCGACCGAGCGACTGCTCGACCAGCTGTCGGCCCTCCCGCCCGGCGCGCCGGTGCGCCTGGGCAAGCGCACGTCGAACCTGTTCCGCCAGCGCACCTCCAGCGACACCGCCCGCCTCGACGTCTCCGACTTCACCCACCTCGTCGAGATCGACCCCGTCGGGCGCACCGCTCGCGTCCAGGGGATGACGACCTACGAGGAGCTCGTCGCCGCCACGCTGCCGCACGGCCTCATGCCGCTCGTCGTCCCTCAGCTACGCACCATCACCCTCGGCGGCGCCGTCACCGGCCTGGGCATCGAGGCGTCGTCGTTCCGTGCGGGCCTGCCCCACGAGTCCGTGCTCGAGCTGGAGATCCTCACCGGTGCGGGCGAGGTCGTCGTAGCCCGTCCGGACGGCGAGCACGCCGAGCTCTTCCGCACCTTCCCCAACTCCTACGGCTCCCTGGGGTACGCCCTCGCGCTCACCATCGAGCTCGAGCCTGTGCACCCCTACGTCGCGCTGCACCACGTCCGGTTCCACCATCTCGACGACGTTGTGACGGCGATCGGCCGGATCATGGGCACGCGGGAGTGGGAGGACGAGCCCGTCGACTTCCTCGACGGCGTCGTCTTCAGCGCCGACGAGGCGTACCTCACGCTCGGCCGCTGGTCCGACACCGTCGACGGCGCCCCCGGCCAGGACGCGCCGAGCGACTACACCGGCCAGCAGGTCTTCTACCGGTCGCTGCAGCAGCGCGAGCGCGACGTGCTGACGGTGCACGACTACCTCTGGCGCTGGGACACCGACTGGTTCTGGTGCTCGCGGGCGTTCGGGGCGCAGCAGCCCCTCGTGCGCCGCCTCTGGCCCAAGCGCAAGCTGCGCAGTGACGTCTACTGGAAGATCGTCGCGTTCGAGAACCGGCACCACGTGATGGCCCGCCTCGACGCCCGGCGGGGTCGGCCGCCCCGGGAGCGGGTCGTCCAGGACGTGGAGATCCCGCTCGCGCACACGGCGGAGTTCGTGGGCTGGTTCCTGCGCACCGTGCCGGTCGAGCCGGTGTGGCTGTGCCCGGTCCAGCTGCGGAAGGACGGCGTGCTGCCCGGCGCTACCGGGCATACTGGCCCTTCGCCCGACGACGCGCGAGAGACGCCGTGGCCGCTCTACCCGATGGAACGCGACCAGCCCTACGTCAACGTGGGCTTCTGGTCCACCGTGCCGATCGAGCCGGGGCACCGCGACGGCGACGTCAACCGGGCCATCGAGCACGAGGTGGGCCGGCTGGGCGGCCACAAGTCGCTGTACTCGGACAGCTACTACAACGAACCCACCTTCGACCGGCTCTACGGGGGGAATCACTACCGCGAGGTGAAGAAGCGGTACGACCCCCTAGGGCGCCTTCCGACCCTCTACGACAAGGCTGTGCGGAGACGATGACGACCTTGATGAACCGGACCAGTGGCCCGATCACCGTGGCGGACGCGTTCGCCCGGGTCTTCGGACCGCAGGTTCCCGTGCGGTTCAGCGCGTACGACGGGTCGACCAGTGGGCCCCGCGACGCGCCCCTGCGGCTCGAGCTGAAGACCCGGCGCGGGCTGGACTACCTGCTCACCGCGCCGAGCTCCCTTGGCATCGTGCGGGCCTACCTCATGGACGACCTGGCGTTCGACCCGTTCGACGAGGCCGATCCCTACGAGACGCTCAAGCTCGTCGAGGACACCCTGCAGCCGGCACGGCCCACGCTCACCGAGGTGGCCGACCTCGCCCGGTTCGTCAAGGACCACCGACCGCGGATTCCGGAGCTCCCGGCGGAGGAGATGCCCGGCCAGCTGCGCCGGCTGGTCTACGGGCTACGGCACGGCCGGTCGCGCGACGCCGCGGCCATCCACCACCACTACGACGTGTCGAACCGGTTCTACGAGATGCTGCTCGGCCCGTCGATGGCCTACACGTGCGCCGTCTACCCCACCCTCGACGCCTCCCTCGAGGAGGCCCAGGACGAGAAGTTCGACCTCGTCTGCCGCAAGCTCGGGCTCCAGCCCGGTATGCGCCTGCTGGACGTCGGGTGCGGCTGGGGCGGCATGGTGCGGCACGCCGTCGCGCACTACGGCGTGACCGCGGTGGGCGTCACCCTGTCGCGCGAGCAGGCGGCCTGGGGTGCGGACCGGATGGACCGCGAGGGCCTGGCCGACCGCGGGGTGATCCGCTTCGGCGACTACCGCGACGTCACCGAGAGCGGGTTCGACGCGGTCTCGTCCATCGGCCTGACCGAGCACATCGGGGTGGAGAACTATCCGGCGTACTTCCGGTTCCTGCGCAGCCGCCTGCGCGACGGCGGCCGGCTGCTCAACCACAGCATCACCCGCCCGGACAACGAGCACCCCGGCCTGCCCCCGCGCGGCTTCATCAACCGTTACGTGTTCCCCGACGGCAGCCTGACCGGCAGTGGCGACATCGTGACGGTCATGGAGGACGAGGGGTTCGAGGTCCGTCACCAGGAGAACCTCCGCGAGCACTACGCGATGACGACCCGCGACTGGTGCCGCAACCTCTC
>JBDSYO010000297.1:0-2557 GCA_039925625.1 Lapillicoccus sp.
CCAGAGCGGTGAGGCGCGCCGCTGCGTCGGGGCCGAGCCGGCCTTTCGACCGGAGCGTCTCGACCTCCCGGTGCACCCAGGTGACTCCGCCGTCGACCCGGCTCTGGTCGAGGTCGGTGAGCACGACCGGCACCTGAAGGCGGCGGGCGACGAGCAGGGCGAGCTGGCTCGCCATCAGGCCGGCCCCGACGACCCCGACCTTGGTGACGGGTCGAGCCAGCGCCGGGTCGGGTGCCCCGGCGGGCTTGCGGGCGCGGCGCTGCACGAGGTCGAAGGCATACAGACCGGCGCGCAGCTCGTCGCCCATGACGAGGTCGACGAGCGCCTCGTCCTCGGCGGCGAAGGCCTCCTCCCGCGTCCGGGTGCGGGCGCCGGCCACGAGGTCGAGCGCCCGGTAGGGGGCGGGGGACTGCCGTCCGGTGCGCTGGTCGGCCACCCGCCGGGCGCCCTTCACCGCCGCGGCCCACGCCTCCTCGTCGTGAGGCACGTCGGACCTGGTCACCGTCACCGCTCCGGTCAGCACCCCAGCGGCCCAGGTGAGCGACTCCTCGAGGAAGTCGGCGGGCGCCACGAGCATGTCGGCGATGCCGAGCCGGTGGGCCTGAGGCCCGGTGAGCATCCGGTTCTGGCTCAACGGGTTCTCGACGATCACGGTGAGCGCGGCCGCCGGGCCGATGAGCCGGGGCAGCAGGTAGCAGCCGCCCCAGCCGGGCACGAGGCCGAGGAAGGTCTCCGGCAGGGCGATGGCCCCGACACCGGCCGACACGGTGCGGTAGTCGCAGGCCAGAGCGATCTCCAGGCCCCCACCCATGGCCGCGCCGTTGACGAAGGCGAAGGTGGGCACCGGAAGGTCCATGATCCCGGCGAAGGCGCGGTGTCCGGCCCGGGCCACGACGTATGCCTGGTCACGGGTGCGCGCCGACGCGACCGCCTTGAGGTCAGCGCCCACCGCGAAGACGAACGGCTTGCCCGTGATGCCGACGGCCTGGATCTCGCCGGCCTCCGCCCGCGCTCGAAGCCCGTCGACCGTGGCCTGGAGGCCCGCGATGGTGGCCGGCCCGAAGGTGTTGGGTTTGGTGTGGTCGGCGCCGTTGTCGAGGGTGACGAGCGCCAGGACACCAGCGCCGTGGGGGAGGCGCACGTCCTGCACCGGGGTATGCGTGACGACCTCCTGGGGGAGTGGTGCGGCGGTGTCGGTGCTCACGCGGAGACCTCCGTGCGGTAGTCGGGGTGGTGGGGGTTCTCCCAGATGACGCAGCCGCCCATCCCGATGCCGATGCACATCGCGGTGAGGCCGTAGCGCACCTCGGGGCGCTCCTCGAACTGGCGCGCGAGCTGGGTCATCAGCCGGATGCCCGAGGACGCCAGCGGGTGCCCGACGGCGATCGCCCCGCCGTAGCGGTTGACCCGCTCGTCGTCGTCGGCGAGGTCGAAGTGGTCGAGGAACGCGAGCACCTGCACCGCGAACGCCTCGTTGAGCTCGAACAGCCCGATGTCGTCGATGCCGAGCCCGGCGATCCGCAGGGCCTTCTCGGTGGCCGGCACCGGCCCGATGCCCATGACCTCGGGCTCGACCCCGACGAACGCATACGAGACGAGCCGCATCCGCACCGGCAGGCCGAGACGGGCGGCGGCCTCCTCGCTGGCGATGAGAGCCGCGGTGGCGCCGTCGTTGAGGCCGGCGCTGTTACCGGCGGTGACCCGGCCGTGGGGGCGGAACGGGGTCTTCAGCCCGGCCAGGTCGTCGAGCGTGGTCCCGGGGCGGGGCGGCTCGTCGGCCGTGGCCAAGCCGAACCCCTTCTCGACGTGGCGGGTGGCCACGGGCACGAGGTCGGGCTCGATCCGACCGGCCGCCAGCGCGCCGGCGTAGCGGGCCTGCGACGCCACGGCGTAGGCGTCGGAGCGCTCCTTGGTGATGCCGGGGAAACGGTCGTGCAGGTTCTCGGCGGTCTGGCCCATGACGAGGGCCGACGGGTCGACGATGCGCTCGGCGATGATCCGCGGGTTGGGGTCGACCCCCTCGCCCATCGGGTGGTGTCCCATGTGCTCGACGCCACCGGCCACCGCGACGTCGATGGCGCCGACGGCGATCGACGAGGCGACGCTGGTGACCGCGGTCATCGCGCCCGCGCACATCCGGTCGATCGAGTAGCCCGGCGTCGTGGGGGGCAGCCCCGCCAACAGCGCCGCGGTGCGGCCGAGGGTCAGGCCTTGGTCGCCGATCTGCGTGGTCGCCGCCACCGCGACCTCCTCGACCTGCTCGGGAGGCAGCTCCGGGTGCCGCCGCAGGAGCTCGCGGATGCACTTGACGACGAGGTCGTCGGCGCGGGTCTGGGCGTAGATCCCCTTGTCACCCGCCCGCCCGAAGGGGGTCCGGACCCCCTCGACGAACACGACCTCACGCAGGGCGCGGGGCATAGGACCTCCTGGGATCGGCGGCTCGCACCGCTACGCCATCGGTATGCCGGTCGGCACGGCCACATGCTACCCGCTGGTAACTTGGCCGCTTTCCAGCGCCCTCAGGTGTGGTCGGCGAAGGCCCGCGCGATGATCGGCG
>JBDSYO010000298.1:0-6553 GCA_039925625.1 Lapillicoccus sp.
TGTACGCACCCGGTGATAACTCCAGGCCACGATCGTACGCTTTCGAGGCCGGCCACGCGGGGCCGCTTCAGCTCATCCGAGATGCACCACGCCCCGCGCCACTGGGCTCGACCCGATGTGCTGCACACCGCCCAGTCGGGGCTGTGCCCGAGCGCCGACCGATGTGCGTTCAGAAAACCGATGAGCGTCGGCGGCCGCCGCACTGCGCCAGGACGGCGCTTGTGGTTTTTCATGCCCGGTAAGAACGACGATCCAATACCGCCCGATGCTTCTTCGTGTCGGGTCCGTCCCATCCAGTCGTCTGAATGTCTGGCCGCACGACGGCGGCGGCCAGTCGCCAGGCCCCGTCGGGGGCACGGACGGAGACGTTGACGGCGTGGTGACCGATGACCACGACTAGGCAGGGCCGCACCGTGACGGTGCGGAAAGCGGCGACGTACTCAAGCGTGGCGAGTGTGGCCAGTGCGTGTTCCGGACCCGTGATGGTTGGGCCTGTGATGAGCACGGCTCCAGGTTCGAAGAGAGCCACGACGGCCGCTTCGTCGCCGAGCAGGACAGCGTCCTCGAGCATGGTCTCCAGCTCCTCGGGCGATGAGGCAGGCATGTCAGAACGACAGCGCGTGGCGCTCCACGACAGGGAAGGTTGCGGGGAAGTCGATCTCACAGCGGTACTTTGCGGCCATCTCAGCGAGCTGCTCGGGCTCGGGTCCACCGGTGAGGGTGGCGAAGGACCGGAACAACTGCTCGAGGCCCGCGGGGGAGATCAGCTCCAGACAGCTGGCCGGCTCGTCGCCGGCGTTCCAGAAGGTGTGCCACTGCCCACGCGGCTTGAACAGCAGGTCGCCGACGCCGGCCTCCACTTCACGTCCCTCGATGATGGCGCCGATCCGGCCGGTGAGGACATAGGTGTACTCGTCTTCGTCGTGGTGGCGATGCATCGGCGCCGCCAGCGCCCGAGGTTCGAACAGGTGCTCAACGAGCGCGAATCGGCCGCTCGTATCCGCGCCGTCGATCATGAAGCGATTGCGGATGCCGCCGAGAGACGAGGTGTCGCCCTCGCCGGCGGCCACGACCCGCACGGTCAGGGTGTTCGGTGATGTGTCGCTCATGATGTCCTCCTGGTGTCGGAAGTCGACCGTAGGCAGGCCGGTTGGCCAGATGACATCCCACAAAGCTGGTGTATCCGCAGGCCCGTTCTGGTGACAGTCTGAAGCCGTGACCACGCCTACGCGTGCCCTTGACAGGCTCGCGCGCCTGAGTGCTCAGCCGCGCAGCCTGGTGAGTCTGTGGGACGACGCGACTCTCGTGTTCCAGGAGGTGGTGCCGCACTACAGCTGGCCGTGTTATTTCACGCTGGACCCCGCGTCGCTGCTCATCACGAGCCACTACAACCCTTTCATGCCAGAGCTTCCCCGCGAGTTGCTGGCGATGGAGTACTACGGGGACGACGTCAACAAGATGTCCGACATCGCACGCAGCGACAGCGGGCTGTCCACCATCCACGACGCCACCGGCGGGGATCCCTCTCGCAGCCCTCGGTGGAGGGCCAACATGGCGATCGGCGGTGACCAGGAGCTCGTTGCCGCGCTCAGGACCCGCGACGGCGGCGTATGGGGTGCGGTCAGCCTTTACCGGGAACCCGACCAGCCGCTCTTCGACGATGCCGAGAAGCACTTCATACAAAAGGCGGCCACTCACCTGGCCGAGGGGGCCCGCCGGGCGCTGCTCTTCGGCGAAGCGACTGATCCCGAGGGCCCTCAGGCGCCCGGCCTCCTGGTGCTGACCGCCGACTGGAAGGTCGAGTCGAGCACGCCGGGCACGGACCAGTGGCTGGCCGATCTACCCGACTTCGATGGGAACCGTTTGCCGACCGCGGTACTCACGGTCGCCGGTCAGGCCCTTCGCTCTGCGGAGCAGGTGCACCTGCCTGGCGGTGTGGCCATGGCGCGTGTGCTTTCGCGCTCGGGCCGATGGATGGTGCTGCACGGGGCGATCCTGCGGTCGGGCGCGGAGCCTCGGGTGGCCGTCATCATCGAGCCGGCCCACCCCGCGCGCATCACCTCGCTCCTCATGTCCGTGTATGCGCTCACCGAGCGCGAACGGGACGTGACCCGACTGGTGCTGCAGGGCGCCTCGACGGGCGAGATCGCCAAAGAGCTGTTTGTCAGCCCCCACACCGTCCAGCAACACCTCAAGAACGTCTTCGACAAGACCGGAGTACGCAGCCGCCGCGACCTCGTCGGCAAGGTCTTCTTCAGCTACTACGAACCCAGACTGCGAGACAACGAACATCGCATCCAGGTTGACAAGCCGCTCCGCGGCGGCCCTGCGGCTGACCATGGCCGTCCACAAGACCCGTTTCCGGTCTGATCACAGGCTGCTGCGCAACGTCCGCTCACGCCATCACGGGGTGCGTCCATCCGCCGCCAGCGACGCTCCGTTACTGGCTCTGCGTTGGCTACACGAATCACACGTCGACCGAGATCACGTAGGCGTCGTGATCTGAAAGTCGCCCGCCTCTCCCTTGCGCAGGGACGCGAAGGGCTGTGTGCACATCCCATTCCATCGGAACGGCAATGTGATCGATGGAGCGCTGCCCCGGCGAGGCGCTCCCCAAGGACCTCGTTGGCACTGAGAGTCGCGCCGCATCGACAAGCTGCGCGATCTGAAGGCGGCCAAGGAGACTTCCGACGTGCTCGCGACCTTCCAGGGCCTGATTCCAGTCACCACCCCACACGGTTCTTTCGTCGACGTAGGGTCTGACCGCATCAAGGGTCTCCGTCATCTTCTGCGCCAGGGTGGAGCCCACGAACGGGGTGCCGCACGAACGCCAGGGCAGCACGGAGCTGATGTACCGAACATCACCCAGGTCAAGGGCAACACTGGCCGCGTGCGGATCGGGATGCGCCACCACGGACGTCTCCCCAGTCAAGATCGCCGCCCAAGCCGTGCGGGGTGCCATGAGCTCAGCGGTGTGGTGAGTCCGCATGCCCGGCACCTCAACATCCAGGCGCACCTCCGTGAGCAGCCACACATCACACGTCTCCCGCGTCAGCAACTCACGGTGCTGCGACGACCACCTACCCGCCAGATTCCACGTACCTACGCGCACGGGGCCGAGTCTGCCCGATAGCGCCAAACGTGACGTGACCCTTCGCGACACGCGCCTTTACGAGGACCCACACATAGGCGCCAGGACCTGGTGTCACGACTTCGGCGCGCCGACCGCAGGTGGTCCGATGCTCCTGCGTGTCACGGTAACCAGCCGCGAGGTGCCCCCTTCCGCCGCTAGTGCGGCTGCCCTACTCGGGCGCGAGCCGACCTTCCGCTGGGGTCACTCGCCGCCTGCCAGGCAGGGGCCGCAGGCCCCACGAATGTCTGTGGACCCGCTCGGGGCTATATCTCCTGTCCTCGTTCTAAACCTAGTGTCGCCAACAGATCCTCGTGCAGCTGCATCCAGACCACGTGGCATGAGTCGATCCCCACTCCCGTCACCCACCGATTCTCACCTCGTGACGCCTTCTGAAATGCAACGTCATACCGGTCCGCGTAGCCGTCGAACCTCGTCAGGACGGCCGCAACCTCCGCGTTGAGCGGCCGAAGCCGCCCTCCCAGGAGGCCTAGCTCCTCAATGACACGGCTATCCCACCTAAGGTCGTTGTGGTCATTGGGTGTCATCGTGGAACTCGGCGACGTTCGCACCTGCCATCGGGTGGCCGCCTCCAGAAACCGTGCGTTCAGGATCAAGAACTGCCGGTGCATTGCCGCCACCACGAACCGCAGGTCGTCGCGGTGCAGCTCGCTGGCCAGCCGCCGCTGTCCCTCAGCGCGCCCGGAGGCGGTCATCGACCATCCGGAAGTGGTGCCGAACTCGGAGTGGCTCACCCAGCCGACGGCTTCGAAGTCCAGGAGACGTTCGCGGGCCTCCTCGACGACCTGCCGGAAGCGAGACGCGACACTCGCAGTGTCAGCGAAACCCAACAACCGAACGGCGTGCAGCGTCAACGTGGCTTGATCGGAGACCACAACAGGCACGGCTCCATGGTCTCAGACGGCGACCCGGTCCCCACGCACGCAAGCCTTCCCCACCACGGTTCAGTGGTCCGCCCGGGGCTCCTCACCGCGCATCTCGCTCAACGCCACATCCTGTTTACGCCTTTCGCTAGGCCTCGGACATCGCCCACGGACCTACCGCACCCACGCAAGCCTGATGAGCGGCAGTGCCCCATACCGCCGCCTGTCGGCGCATCCGGTCCGGCTGGCCGCCGCTGGTGCCCCAGCACTACGGACGCGACGGAGCCGCCCACCCCTGGGCCTCGGTCGATGTGTCGGCAGGCCCCGGGTACACCAGAAGGGCGAGCTTCTCCATTAACTCCGGGTCCGGGCGGCTCAGGCGAATGGTGAGCCGCCCCGTCGACTCGTCGGCACTCACGGCGAAGGTCAGCTCCCTGTCCCTCCCTCCCTCGATGACCTCGGTCGTGCCGGCCACCGTCCGAAGCGGAGCCGGGCAGTTCGCCGTCGGCTGCGGGGCCCGGCGCACCCCGCGTACGAAGTCAGACCATGACATCGGATACCAACCTCCGATAGACCCGCGATCCTCGTGTTCGCCGCGGCCCTCGTGATGGCTGCGGCGTTCAGCTCCACTGCCTCACCGACCCCCGTTCCCCGTGGATCGACCAACGTCAGACCGTCCCCGTCGACGACCGCCACCTCCGCAAGCGCTGCGGCCAGCGGGAAGATGGAGCCCTTCGACCGCGCACTCCCGCGAGATTCGCCGTGCGGCTCGGTGACGGCGGAGATGCCCGTGGTCCTGCAGGTGCCCTTCAGTCCGTCTGGGCCGTGAGGCCTGCGCCCTCGATGCCCGCGACGGCCGCAGACTCGTCGTTGTCCGAGGTGTCGCCGGTCACGCCGACGGCGCCCAGGAGGACACCCTCGGAGTCGCGGACCAGCACTCCACCGGGCACGGGGACCAACGAGCCGCCGACCGCTGAGGTGACAGCCGCGATGAAGAAGGGCTGCTGCTCGGCGCGACCCATGATCGAGCGGGAGCCCATGCCGAGCGCGAGGGCGCCGTACGCCTTGCCGTAGCCGATCTCGAAGCGGCTCATCGAGGAGCCGTCCTCGCGCTCAGCGGCGACCACGTGCCCGCCGGCGTCCAGCACCACGACGGTCATCGGCTTGAAGCCGGCCGCTGCGGCGTGCTCCCGGACGCCGGCGACGATGCTGCGGGCGGTGTCAAGGTTGAGGCTCATGAGGACTCGCTCATCTCGGACTGCTTCTTGAGAGCCCGTCGGCGGTGCAGGATCGGCTCGGTGTAACCGCTGGGCTGCTCGAGACCCTGGAATACCAGCGCTCGCGCCGCGAGGAAGGCGTCGCCGTCGAAGGCGGGCGCCATCGGGACGTACGTCGGGTCGCCGGCGTTCTGCCCGTCGACCACCGCCGCCATCCGGCGCAGCGTCTCATCGACCTGGTCAGCGGTGACCACCCCGTGGTGCAGCCAGTTCGCGACGTGCTGCGCGGAGATGCGGCAGGTCGCGCGGTCCTCCATCAGGGGCTCCCCGGTGATATCAGGGACCTTCGAGCAGCCGATGCCGGCATCGACCCAGCGGACGACGTACCCGAGCAGGCTCTGAAGGTTGTTGTCGATCTCGGCCTGCCGGTCCTCCTCCGACCAGGACGCCGGATCGCCCAGCGGGATGGTCAACAGGTCGGCGCGGGTAGCGCGGCGGCCGCCCCGCAGCTCCTCCTGGCGCGCACGAACGTCGACCTGGTGGTAGTGGATCGCGTGGATCGTGGCCGCGGTCGGCGACGGCACCCAAGCACAGCTGGCCCCGGCGAGGGGGTGGCCGATCTTGGCGTCGTACATGGCGGCGAGGCTGTCGGGAGCGGCCCACATCCCCTTGCCGATCTGCGCCCGCCCGAGCAAGCCGCAGGCCAGCCCGATGTCGACGTTGGAGTCCTCGTAGGCCTTGATCCAGGTCTCAGACTTCATGTCGTTCTTGCGCACGACCGGGCCGGCCAGCATCGAGGTATGGATCTCGTCGCCGGTGCGGTCGAGGAAGCCGGTGTTGATGAAGGCGACCCGCTCGCGGGCGACCTCGATGCAGGCCTTGAGGTTCAGCGTGGTGCGCCGCTCCTCGTCCATGATGCCGACCTTGATGGTCAGCGGCGGCAGGCCGAGTACCTGTTCGACCCGGGAGAACAGCTCGACGGTGAAGGCGACCTCGTCCGGGCCGTGCATCTTCGGCTTCACGACATACATCGAGCCGGTCCGTGAGTTCGCCAGCGTGGACCCACCGCGCAGGTCCTTCATGCTCCCGAGGGCGGTGACCAGGGCGTCGAGGATCCCCTCGGGCACCTCGTTGCCATCGGCGTCAAGGACGGCGTCGGTGGTCATCAGGTGGCCGACCTGGCGGATGAACAGCAGCGACCGGCCGCGCAGCGTGACCTCCTCACCCGACGGCGAGGTGCAGGTCCGGTCCGGGTTCATCGCTCGGACGAACGTCTTGCCGCCCTTGGAGACCTCGGGGGCCAGCGTGCCATCCATCAGCTG
>JBDSYO010000299.1:0-2634 GCA_039925625.1 Lapillicoccus sp.
GGGCGAGGGACTCCATGCCCTCGACGGCGATGCCCTCGGCCACCTTGGCCAGCATGTCGCCGACGCCGGGCAGCTCGGCACCGAGACGGCGGGCCCGCTCGCGGACGGCGTCGGTGAGCAGCAGCTCACGGCACGGCGGCGCCCACAGTCCGTGCTGGGCGAGCTCGAGGCTGCGCTGGTCCGCGACCTTGAACCACCGCACCTCCTCGACCGTGTCGCCCCAGAACTCCACCCGCAGCGGGTGCTCCTCGGTGGGCGGGAAGACGTCGAGGATGCCGCCGCGCACCGCGAACTCCCCACGCCGCTCGACGAGGTCGGTGCGCGAGTACGCCGCCGCGGCCAGCGCCTCGACGACGTCCTCGAGCGGCCGCTCGTCGCCGGGCTTGAGGGCCACCGGCACCAGCTCGCCGAGGCCCTTGGCCAACGGCTGCATGACCGCCCGCACGGGGGCGACGACGACGGACAGCGGGCCGTATGCCGCGTCGGCCGGGTCGGGGTGGGTCAGCCGGCGGAGCACTGCGAGCCGGCGGCCCACGGTGTCGCTGCGCGGGCTGAGCCGCTCGTGGGGCAGCGTCTCCCAGCTGGGGAAGGTCGCCACCCGGTCGGCCGGCAGCAGGCAGCTCAGGGCTTCGGCGAGGTCGTCGGCCTCACGGGTCGTGGCGGTGACGAGCAGCACGGGCGCGGGCGGGGTGGGCGCGTCCGCGACGGACCGGCTGGCCAGCGCGGCCGCGACGAGCGACCGGGCGCCGCCGCTGACCGCGACGTCGACGAAGGGAAGCCTCGTACGGGCGGCCTCGAGTACCTGCTCGAGGAGGTCGGACCGGCTCCAGTGCTCGAGCAGGGGCTGGAGGCGGCAGTCGGAGTCCGTCACGGGAAGGTCGGTGGTCAGGCTCATCGGTCCACATCTGGGGGGTGTCGGTGGTGCGATCGGCGGTGCGGTCACGCTGGGGCGGCAGCCGAGAGGCCCGGCGCCGAGGTCGGCGCCGGGTGGAGGGACCAGTTTAGGTCGCGGGTCCGACAGCCCCGACCGGGCCCGAGCCGGGCCGACCGCGCCGACTCCGCCGACCGGGCGCACCGGGCCCACCGGGCCCACCGGGCCCACCGGGCCCCCCGGGCCCCCCGGGCCAGAGGGTCCGAAGGAGGAGGGTCCGCTACGCGGGCGTCGCTAGGCTGGGGAGACGCAGCACGAAGCCACGACGGAGGTACCACTCGGTGACCTCGATCGACGGGAGACCCGTCCCGGATCTGCTCGGCCCCTCCATCGTCGTCGCTATCCCGACCCTTCGGCGGAACGAGCACCTGCGTGCACTGCTGCCGCTGCTGGTGGCGCAGGCCGCCGATCTCGAAGCCACCTCCACCTCGGCCGTCCGCGTTCTGGTCGTGGACAACGACCCGTCCGGGGGGGCTGAGGCCATGGTGCGGGAGACCCGGACCGCCCTGGTCGAGACCCGGTCCGCGCCGTCGGCGTGGTCGGCCCTCGACTACCTCCGGCAACCGGCGCCGGGCCTCGCGGCCGTGCGCAACGCGGCCCTCGAGGCAGCCGGCGAACGGCTCCTGGTGTTCATGGACGACGACGGGCGTCCCGACGAGGGGTGGCTCACCCACCTGGTCGCCACCTGGCGCAGGAGCGGAGCCGCGGCGGTGGCGGGACGGGTCGTCGAGCGGTACGAGCGGGAGCCGCCCCGCTGGGTCGTCGCCGGCGAGTTCTTCCGCCGGTTCTCGATGCCCACGCTCACCGAGGTGACCGTGGCGCCCACCGGGAACCTGCTGCTCGACATGGAGGTGGTTCGCCGGCTGGGGCTCACCTTCGACGAGCGCTTCGGGTCGACGGGCGGGGAGGACACGCTCTTCACGAGCCAGCTCACCGCTCGGGGTGGGCGCATCGTGTGGTGCGACGAGTCGAGAGTGATCGACCTGGTGCCCGAGTCGCGCACTACGCGCCAGTGGGTGCTGGCCCGCCAACGCAGCCAGGGCATCCTCGCCGTCCGCGTCGCCGACGCCCTTGCGGTCGACACCGGCCGCCTGGCCGCTCAGCGCGTGGCCTACCTCGGCCGGGGCTCGGCACGGCTGGCCTACGGCCTCGGTAGGGCGGCGTACGGCACGCTCCGTGAGGACCTGGCCGCCAACGCCAAGGGCCTGAAGACCGCGCACCGGGGCGTGGGCATGCTGCTCGCCGCCGTCACCCCGCCGTCGAGGCCGGGCCCGTGAACACCGGGCCGACCCCGGTCGCCCGGGTGGCACGCGTACGCCGGTGGTGGGGTGAGCGGGGAGTGCTCGCCTCGGTCGTGGCCACCACAGCGCCGTCGCTCGTGTTGACCTTCGACGACGGCCCCGACCCCGCGAACACCCCACGGGTCCTCGAGGTCCTGCGCGACCGAGGCGCGAGCGCGACCTTCTTCGTGCTCATGACGCGGGTCCGCCGCGAGCCCCGACTGCTCGCTGAGCTGATGGCGGCCGGGCACGAGGTGGGGCTGCACGGTCCGGACCACCGGGTCCTCACCCAGTTCAGCAGCCGGGAGGTGCGCCGCCGCACCGAGGAGGCGCGCCGCGAGCTCGAGGACGTCACGGGCACGGCCGTGCGGTGGTTCCGGCCGCCGTACGGTGCCCAGACGCCGGCGACCTGGGTAGGCGTCC
>JBDSYO010000300.1:0-2873 GCA_039925625.1 Lapillicoccus sp.
ACTACCAGCTGACCAACAACGCCTGGGCGTTCTCCCAGAAGGGCCCGGCCGAGACCACCCCCTCCGAGGGGTCCGTCGAGGGCTGGCGGTGGGCCATCGACGACGGCACCGGTGCCACCCCGCGCACCCCGCGCGCCGTCGTGTCGTTCGCCACCGTCTGCGGACAGGTGCCCCCCGCCGACGGCAAGAAGCGGGTCGCCGTCGTCGTCGACTACGGCCGCGCGGCGGACGGGGACCCGGCCACCACCCCGCCCGAACCAACGGCCGACTGCGCCGTGGTGCCGACCGCCGCGACCGGCGCCGAGGTGCTCGCCTCGGTGACGTCGGTGCGCAACGACGCCGGAGGTCTCGTCTGCGGCATCGACGACTACCCCGCCACCGGCTGCGGCGGTCAGGTCGCGACGCTCACCGACGCCCAGAAGGCCGCGGACACCTCGGTGTCCATCGGCACGACCGCGACCCCGCAGATCGGTGGGGGCTCGGCCACCACCTCCGGGCTCGCGACAGCGAGCGTGACCCCCGGCACCGCAGGGGGTGGCGGCGTCACGGCCGGCCCGCTCGGCCCGGTGGCCACAGCGCCCACGGCGTCGAGCTCGGGCGTCCCGGCCGTCGTCTGGGTCGGCCTGGCCATCCTCGTGCTCGGGGCGCTCGCCCTGGCCTGGAGCGCCTACCGCCGCCGTCAGACCACGGTCTAGGCCACCCGTCATGGCCAGGCCCGCGCCCTTCACCACCGGTCCCCGGATGCTGCACCCGGTGGCCTGGTGGCTGTGGGGCCTGGGCCTGGTCACGGCGGCCGCGCACACGACCAACCCGCTCCTGCTGCTGATCGTCGTCCTCGTGGCCGGCTGGGTGGTCTTGGAGCGGCGCGAGGTCGGCGCGGTCAACGCCTACCTGCCCTTCCTCGTCCTCGGCCTCGCCGGAATCCTCCTGCGGATCGTGCTCACCTCCGTGCTCGGTGGGGGCGTCACCGGTCGCACCGTCCTGTTCCGGCTGCCCTCGGTGCCGCTACCCGGCTGGTTCGCCGGGGTCCGGCTGGGCGGGCCGGTCACCCTCGAGGGGGTCGTCGCCTCCGCGGTCGAGGGACTGCGCCTGGCCGCCACCCTGGCCTGCCTCGGAGCCGCCAACGCCCTGGCCAGCCCCAAGCGCCTCCTGCGCTACGTGCCGGCCACCCTCCACGACGTCGGCACCGCCGTGGTCGTCGCGCTCACGTACGCCCCACAGCTCGTCACACTGGCCGGTCGGGTGCGCTCGGCGCGACGGCTGCGCGGCCACTCCGGCCGGGGGCTGCGCGAGCTCGGGCGGCTCGTCGGGCCGGTGCTGGAAGGCTCGCTCGACCGGTCCCTGGAGCTCGCGGCCTCGATGGAGTCCCGCGGCTACGGCCGCACCCCGGTGCGCTCCGCCCGCGGCCGCAGGGTGGCCAGCGGCCTGACCCTGCTCGGGCTGGTCGCCGTGGTCGCCGGGCTGTACGGCGTGCTCGACGTCTCGGTGACCGGCGGTCTCGGTATGCCGCTGCTCGTCGCCGGCGTGCTGCTCACCGGCGCGGTGCTCGTCGTCGGCGCGCGGCGCGACGTCCGCTCCCGCTACCGCCGCGACCCGTGGTCGTGGCCCGAGTGGGCGGTCACCGCACTGGGGCTGGCGCCCGCCGGCGTCCTCCTGTGGGCCGAGGCCCACGCCTGGCCGGGCGTGCTGCTGCGGCAGAGCCCGCTCGCCTGGCCGGAGGCCCCCATCGTCCTGGTGCTCGTGCTGCTGCTGCCGGCCCTGGCGGCCGTCGTCTCCCCCACCCCGCCGCGCCTCGACGCCCTCCGCCGGTCCCGGGCCCGGAGGCCAGGGACCCCCTCCAGCACGGTGCCGGCGGTGGCCCCGTGATCGTCTTCGACCACGTCGGGGTGCGCTACCCCGGACAGACCGCCGGTACGCCGGCCCTGCGCGACGCCAGCTTCGAGGTCGACGAGGGCGAGCTCATCCTCGTCGTCGGGCCGACCGGGAGCGGCAAGTCCACGTTGCTGCGCTGCGTCAACGGGTTGGTCCCGCACTTCTCCGGCGGCGCCATGACCGGCTCGGTGACCGTCGCCGGTCGCGACACCCGCACCCACCGACCCCGTGACCTCGCCGACGTCGTGGGCTTCGTCGTGCAGGACCCGCTGGCCTCGTTCGTCACCGACACCGTCGAGGACGAGCTGGCCTACGGCATGGAGACCCTCGGCGTCGAGCCGCAGGCGATGCGCCGCCGGGTCGAGGAGACGCTCGACCTGCTGGGCCTCGCCGACGTCCGTGACCGCACTCTCACCGAGCTGTCCGGCGGCCAGCAGCAACGGGTCGCCATCGGGGCGGTGCTCACGGCCGGCCCCCGGATCCTCGTGCTCGACGAGCCGACCTCGGCCCTGGACCCCGTCGCCGCCGAGGAGGTCCTCGGCGCCCTGCACCGGCTCGTGCACGACCTCGGGGTCACCGTCCTGCTCGCGGAGCACCGGCTCGAGCGGGTGGTCCACCACGCCGACCGGGTCGTCCTCGTCGACCGGGGCCGGGTCACCGCTCCGCTGGACCCGGCCGAGGCGATGGCCCGTTCCAGCGTCCACCCGCCCGTCGTCGACCTCGGCCGCCGGATGGGCTGGTCGCCCCTGCCCCTCTCGGTGCGCGACGCCCGCCGCCGGGCCGGCGACCTCCGCGACCGGCTCCCCCACTGGGTTCCCGGCGCCCCGGTCGCCGCCCTCGCTCTGCACCCGGAGTCCGACGACGTCGTGGCCGGCGTCGCCGGGCTCCGGGTCCGCCGGGGCGTCTCCCAAGCCCTGCGCGGCGTCGACCTCCAGCTCGCCCGCGGCTCCGTCACCGCGGTCATGGGCCGCAACGGCGCCGGCAAGTCGTCGCTCCTCGCC
>JBDSYO010000301.1:0-4698 GCA_039925625.1 Lapillicoccus sp.
GTCCTCGTGGACCTGCTCATGCCGGAGACCGACGGGTTCGCGGTGATCGACGCCCTCGCTTCTCGGCCGGACACGGTCGACATCCCCGTGGTCGTGCTCACCGCCAAGTCGCTCATCGCGGAGGACCGAGAGCGGCTCGAGGGCCGCATCGCCTTCGTGACCTCGAAGTCGGCGCTCGATCTCGAGGCGCTCGCCCAGCGTCTGGTCCGCGTCTCGCGGCCCTCGGAAGGGGGCACACCCCCATGACGCCAGCGCGGATCCTCGTCGTCGAGGACAACGACAAGAACCTCAAGCTGACCCGCGACCTGCTGGAGTGGGCGGGCTTCGTGGTCGAGGCCGCGACCACCGGCGAGGATGCGGTCACCGTGGCGTTGGGATCGGCGCCGGACCTCATCCTGATGGACCTCCAGCTACCCGGCATCGACGGGTTCGAGGCGTTGGCCCAGCTCCGGGGCCACGACGAGACGCGGCGGGTGCCCGTCGTGGCGCTGACGGCCTCAGCGATGTCGAGGGACCGCGAACGGGCGCTCGCGGCGGGCTTCGACGGGTTCCTCGAGAAGCCCATCGACGTACGCTCGTTCCCCGACCAGGTGCGGCGCCACCTAAGGAGGCCGTCGTGAGCGACCACGAGGAGTCGCCCGTCGTCCTGGTGGTCGACGACCGCGCCGTCAACCGCCGCCTCCTCACCGCGATCCTCACCCCCCACCACTACGAGGTGATCGAGGCGGAGTCCGGCGAAGAGGCGCTGGCGCTGCTCGAGGGCGGTCGCGTCGACCTCGTCCTGCTCGACCTGCTCATGCCCGGTCTGGACGGGCACGAGACGTGCCGGCGGATCCGGGCGGACCCTCGCCACGCATACCTGCCCGTGATCATGGTGACGGCCAGCGGTCCGGCGGAGAAGGTGCGGGCCATCGACGCCGGAGCCGACGACTTCATCACCAAACCGCTGGACCAGGCCGAGCTGCTGGGACGCGTGCGGTCCCTGCTGCGCGTCAAGCGCTACCACGACACGGTCGTGGCGCAGGCGGCCGAGCTGAGCGCCTGGAACCAGGAGCTGGAAGCGCGGGTGGCACGCCAGGTGGAACGGCTGGACCGGTACAGCGGGCTCCGCCGCTTCTTCTCCCCGCAGATCACCCGGCTCCTGCTCGACCAGGGTGACGACTCGTTCCTCACCAGCCACCGGCGCGAGATCACGGCGGTCTTCTGCGACCTGCGCGGCTTCACGGCCTTCGCGGAGACGTCCGACCCGGAGGAGGTCATGTCGGTCCTCGCTGCCTACCACCGGGCGCTGGGCGACCTGGTCTTCGAGTACGAGGGGACCCTCGAGCACTTCGCCGGCGACGGGTTGCTGGTGTTCTTCAACGACCCCGTTCCGATCCCCGACGCGCCTGCGCGCGCGGTGCGGATGGCGGTGCGTATGCGTGAAGCGGTGGGCGACCTCGCCCACGGCTGGAGGCGGCTCGGGTACGAGCTCGGTTTCGGGGTCGGGATCTCGCGGGGCTTTGCCACCTTGGGTCGCATCGGGTTCGAGGGGCGCTACGACTACGCCGCCATCGGCAGCGTCACCAACCTCGCCGCCCGGCTCTCCGCCACGGCGACGGCCGGACAGATACTCGTCAGCCAGCGGGTCATGGCCGGCGCCGACGAGGTGGCGGTCGCCCACGAGGTCGGCCCGATCGAGCTTCGAGGGTTCTCCAAACCAGTGGTCGCCTACGAGATCGTGGGCCTGAGCGACGAGGTACGCCCGTGAGCACCGTCTCCCCTTCCCCCACCTCCCGCGCCAGGCTCGAGAGCCTCTCCGAGGAGGAGCGCAACGACGCGTTCGACCGGCTCCAGCAGCGGCTCTCCTCGGTCTGGAAAGCTTTCCGCGCCAACGACTCTCGTGAGTCCGTGGTCGTCGTCCCGTCGATGTCGCTGGACCGGATGGTTCCTGGCATCGGTGCGACCAACCGGGCCATGGAGGAGCGCTACCTGTTCATGCTCCTGCCCCTGCGCCAACCCCGGCTGAAGCTCATCTACGTGACGTCGATGCCCGTCGACCCCACGGTCATCGAGTACTACCTGTCACTGTTGCCCGGGGTCATTCCCAGCCACGCCAGATCCCGACTCGCCCTGGTGTCGGTGGGGGACTCCTCGGCGACCCCGCTGACCGAGAAGCTGCTGGCGCGGCCGCGCTTGCTCAGCCAGATCCGAACGCTCATCCCGGATGCCGACTACTCGCACCTCGTCCCCTACACGACAACGACGCGTGAGCGAGACCTGTCCCTGGTGCTCGGAATCCCTATGTTCGGCCCCGACCCGCGGCATTTCCCCATCGGCACCAAGACGGGTTCACGGCAGGCGTTTGCGGCGGCGGGCATCTCGCACCCGATCGGGGTCAATAACGTGCGGAGTCTCGATGACGTTGTCACCGCCCTGGCCCGCATCCGTGCCGAGCGGCCGATGTCCAGCGCCGCCATGGTGAAGCTCAACGAAGGTGTAGCCGGCGCCGGCAACGCCGAGGTCGACCTCACCCGACTGCCCGAGAGCGGCGACGACCGAGAGGGCGACGCACTTCGCCGGCGCGTCCTGAACATGACGCTCGAGAGCACGAAGGTGGACCAGGCCATGTTCCTCGACCGCCTCGATGAGCGCGCCGGCATCGTCGAGGAGAGGATCATCGGCGACGAGCTGCGCAGCCCCAGCGTGCAGCTGCGGATCACCCCGCTGGGGGAGGTCGAGCTGCTGTCGACGCACGACCAGGTTCTCGGTGGACCGACCGGCCAGTCGTTCCTCGGCTGCCGCTTCCCGGCCGACACCGCGTACGCGGGTCTCATCTCCCGTGACGCCCTCAAGGTGAGCGAGGTCCTCGCGCAGCAGGGGGTTCTGGGCCGGTTCGCGATCGACTTCGTCGTCAGTCGCTCCCAGGGGCAGTGGACCTCGGAGGCGATCGAGATCAACCTGCGCCGGGGCGGCACGACGCACCCGTTCCTGACCCTGCAGTTCCTCACTGACGGCCGGTACGACCCGGAGAGCAACCGGTTCCTCACCCCGGCCGGTGACGAGCGCCACCTCGTCGCGACGGACCACTTCGAGGATCCGGCGCTGATGGGACTGCGCATCTCCGACCTGTTCGACCTCGTCGCGGTCTCGGGGATCCACGACGACCAGGCCCGGGAGCGGGGAGTCGTTTTCCACATGATGAGCGCCATCACCGAGCTCGGCCGGGTCGGCATCACCGCGGTGGGGGCCACCGCCGAGGAGGCCGACGAGCGGTATGCCGCCGCCGAGGACGTGCTGCTCGCGGACGCCGGAGTTGCGTCGGAGCCCCACACGATCTGGTGACCGCTGTGGTGCACGAGGACACTGCAGGTCGTCACGGGGCGGTCCGGCTGCTCAGCCGGCGGTCAGGGCGCGATGAGCTCAGCATGGAGCAGCGCCTCGACGACGGCACTCCGCCACGCCCGTGACTCGGTCGCCCCACGGCGGGAGGAGCCGCCGCAGGTGCACTCCCAGACCCACTGCCCGCGCTCGACCCTGCGGATGCGTGGGTGGTGGTGGGACACGTCCCGGTGACGATGCTGGATGGTGGACATGAGCATCCTCCGCTCCTCGAGCCGGGGTTTCCCGGCTGGAGTCCACCGTCGCGGCTGAGGGAGCCACCGTCTGTGCCCGCGACGACACAGCGAACGTCTTCTCGGCGACACCCGGGGATGGCCGTCATTGCTCGGCTCAGGCGCCGCATGGTGCACTGGTCCATGGAGTGGAGGCTGCTCGCCTCGTTGACCGACCCGGAGCGGCGACTGGTGCTGGCCCAGACTCACCGTCGTCGTTACGCCAAGGGTGAGACGCTCTTCCACGAGGGAGATCTGGCCGAGACGGTCCACCTCGTCGAACAGGGCCGTGTCGTCTCACGCCGCACCACCCCCCAGGGCGACGTGGTGACCTACGCGGTGCTCGGCCCGGGCGAGGCGTTCGGGGAGATGGCGATGGTCGCCCACGACCACCGGCGCTCCTCGACGATCGTTGCGCTCGAGCCCGTCGTCACGCTGACCCTGAGGTTCGACGAGTTCCGGCGGTTGTGTGACGACCACCCGGGCGTCCAGACGCTCCTGGTGGCCATGCTCGCGCAGCGGGTGGATCGTCTCTCGACCCACCTCATGAATGCCCTCTACATGCCGGCGGACCAGCGCCTGCTACGCACCCTCGTCGACCTCAGCACCCACTACGGCCCGGACGGCCGGTCGGGAGAGGTGACGTTGCCGCTCACCCAGGTCGACGTAGGTGAGCTGGCGGGCGCGTCACGGCCCACGACGAACCGGGTCCTGCGCCGCCTCGAACAGGAGGGCCTGGTCCGTCTCCATCGTGGGCACGTCACGCTCGTGGACGTGCCGGCCCTCAGCGCCAGGGTCTGACGGTCACTTCAGCTGACCACGGATCTCCCCGCCGGGGAAAGTGGGTGTGTGGACGTTGACGTAGTACGCCTTGGGGTCGGCCTGGATGTCGGCGAGCAGCATGGCACTGGCGGTGGTGCACGCGCTGCGCGTGAACGAGGTGCCGGCCGCCACGGTCAGCGGGATGACGACCGGACCGGCCACGTTCCGGGGGCCGTGGTGGATGTGCGCGGCCACCGCGTTGGCCGACAGGTCACGGGCGGTGAGGGTGTAGCAGAGCTGGGTACCGGAGATCGTGTAGGTGAAGAACCCGCTGGCGCCGGTG
>JBDSYO010000302.1:0-4421 GCA_039925625.1 Lapillicoccus sp.
ATGCCGTACCACCTCTCCGACCCCACCCAGGCGGTGGCGCTGGCCGCGATCCGCCACGACGCTAGCCTGCTGGCGACCGTCGAGGCCATCAAGGTGCAGCGCGACGGCCTCGTCGTGGGCCTGGCCGACCTGGGCTACCCGCCCGTGCCGAGCGACGCCAACTTCGTGCTCTTCGGGGGGCTCGCCGACGCCCACCGCACGTGGGAGGCCCTGCTCGAGCGGGGCGTGCTCGTGCGCGACGTCGGCATCCCGGGCCACCTGCGGGTCACCGCCGGCACCCCCGAGGAGTCCGCGACGTTCCTGCGCGCGATGGCCGATCTGCCAGACTCGCACCGACAGCCCGCACCCGACCGGGAAGGAGCGCCGGCATGAGCGACGAGACGGCCCACCGCCGCGCCCACGTCAGCCGGGCCACGAGTGAGTCGAAGGTGGAGCTCACCCTCGACCTCGACGGCACCGGTGAGTCCGACATCGCCACTGGCGTGCGCTTCTACGATCACATGCTCGCCTCGTTCGCGAAGCACTCGCTCATCGACCTCACCGTCGCGGCCACCGGCGACGGCGACGTCGCCGCTCACCACACCGTCGAGGACGTCGCCATCGTCCTCGGCGACGCCCTGCGCGAGGCGCTCGGCGACAAGCGCGGCATCTCCCGGTTCGGTGACGCGACGGTGCCGCTCGACGAGGCGCTCGTGCAGGTCGTCGTCGATGTCGCCGGCCGCCCCTACGTCGTGCACACCGGTGAACCGGCCGGGCAGGCGTACGCCGTCATCGGTGGCACCTACACGGGGTCCCTCACCCAGCACGTCCTCGAGACCCTGGGCCACCACGCCGGCATCGCGCTTCACGTGCGGGTGCTCGCGGGCCGCGACCCGCACCACATCGTCGAGGCGCAGTTCAAGGCGGTGGCCCACGCCCTGCGCGCCGCCGTGGCCCGCGACCCCCGCGTCACCGGCATCCCCAGCGCCAAGGGCAGCCTCTAGACGTGGCCCCGCCGTGAAGCAGGTGCCCCCCGACCGGCCGCGGGGGATCCTCCTCGTGCACGGAGGCGTCGACGCCGCGGCGGCGTGGGCGCAGCGGGGGGTCGCTCCGGTCGCCGTCGTCCCTCAGGACGGGCGCTGGACCGCGGTGCTCCCGGTCGAGCCCGCGACCGCCGCGCGCCGCCCCTACGACGACGCAGTCACCGTGCTGCTCAACCGGCCGGTACCGCACCGGCTCCGGCCGGCGATCGGCGTCGGGGTGGTGGGGCGCCGGGCGGTGCTCTGCGTGACTCCGGGCGGCTGGCGGGCCGTCCGCCGCTGGCTGGTGTGGCAGCCGGGCGCGGGTGTGGTGCACCCCGGCGGCCTCCCCGTGGCCCGGCTCGCCGACGTGGTCGGGGCGGTGGGGCTCGACGACCCGGCCGCAGTGGGCGCCCTGGCCGACGTCCTGCACGACCCGGCGGGCGACGCGGCACTCGTGGCCGCCGACGTGCTCGTCGTCCTCGGGCTCCCGGGTGGGGCCTTTGTCGAGGGCGCCACCGACCCGGGTGAGGCGTCCGGGGCCGCCGTGGTGGCCCCGTCCCCGGGGGTGGTGCGCCGGTTCGACCGGGCCGTGCACGACGATGTCCGCTGGCGGGACGAGATGGAGGATCGGCAACGATGAGCGCGCAGGTGGTCGTCCTCGACTACGGCAGCGGCAACGTGCACTCGGCCGTGCGGGCGCTCGAGCGGGTCGGGGCGTCGGTGACGCTGACCGGTGACACCACGGCGGCGGCCGACTGCGACGGCCTGTTCGTGCCGGGCGTCGGCAACTTCCACGCCTGTATGCGTGGCCTGCGCGAGGCCGACGGCCCCCGGGTCATCGACCGGCGGCTCGCCGGCAGCCGCCCGGTCCTCGGCGTCTGCGTCGGGATGCAGGTCCTCTTCGACGGCTCCAGCGAGTCCACCTCGGGGGCGCTCGAGGAGGGGCTGGGGGAGTGGCCCGGCCGCGTCGAGCGGCTCCAGGCCGACGTCGTGCCGCACATGGGCTGGTCGACGGTGCGACCGCCTTCGGGCTCGGCGCTGTTCGCCGGCATCGAGGACGAGCGCTTCTACTTCGTCCACTCCTACGCGGCGCAGCAGTGGACCCTCGACCCCGTAGGGTCGTTCGCCGTTGTAGCCCCGCTGGTCACCTGGTCATCGCACGGCAGCGACTTCGTGGCCGCCGTCGAGAACGGGCCGTTGTGGGCCACCCAGTTCCACCCCGAGAAGTCCGGCGACGCCGGCGCCCACCTGTTGGAGAACTGGGTGAGATCCCTGTGAGCGACCCTGTGAACGAGCGGCTCGAGCTGCTGCCTGCCGTCGACATCGCGGGGGGGCGTGCCGTCCAGCTCGTCCAGGGCGTCGCCGGCAGCGGCGGCGAGTTCGGCGACCCGCTCGACGCCGCGTGGGCGTGGCAGGAGCAGGGCGCCGAATGGCTGCACCTGGTCGACCTCGACGCGGCGTTCGGCCGCGGCTCCAACCGCGAGGTCGTCGATGCCATCGTCGGCCGGCTCGACATCCGGGTCGAGCTCTCCGGCGGCATCCGCGACGGGGAGTCGCTCACCGCGGCCCTGCGCACCGGCTGCCGGCGGGTCAACCTGGGCACAGCGGCCCTCGAGCACCCCGAGTGGACGGCGGACGCGATCGCCCGGCACGGCGACCGCATCGCCGTCGGCCTCGACGTGCGCGGCACCACGCTGGCGGCCCGCGGCTGGACCCGCGACGGCGGCGACCTGTGGGAGACGTTGGCCCGGCTGGACGCCGAGGGCTGCGCGCGCTACGTCGTCACCGACGTCAACAAGGACGGCATGCTCGCCGGCCCCAACCTCACCCTCCTCGAGGACGTATGCCGCCGAACCGCGCGGCCGGTCGTGGCCTCCGGCGGGGTGTCGACGCTCGCCGATATCGCGGCGATCCGTGGTCTGGTCGACCGGGGCGTGGAGGGCGCGATCATCGGGTCCGCGCTCTACCGGGGCGCGTTCACCCTGCCGGAGGCACTCGACGTGGCGGGTCGGCCGTGACGTCCGACGACCGCGAGCGGCACTTCTCCGGGGGCGTCTGGGAGACGGCCTACGGCTACTGCCGCGCGATGCGTGTGGGCCGCACCGTCCTCGTCGCCGGGTGCACGTCCGCCCAGGAGGGCCGGGTGCGGTTCCCGGCCGACCCCGGGTCGCAGCTGCGGGTCGCCCTCGACACGGCACTCACCGCCCTGGAGGCGTTCGGCGCCGGCGCCGCCGACGTCGTCCGCACCCGGATGTACGTCACCCACCGACGCGACTGCGACGCCGTCGGCCGCGTGCACGCCGAGGTGTTCGGGGCGTCGCCGCCGGTGGCCACCATGGTCATCGTGTCCGGCCTGCTGCACCCCGACATGCGCGTGGAGATCGAGGTGGAGGCGATCCTGCCCGAGACCGACGAGCAGGACGGGTGAGTCGCTCGTGACGGCAGACTCTGCCGGAACGCCATGGCGGGGGCGGGTGCTCACCGGCACGGGGTTCGACGACGACACGGGGGCCGCCGATCCCGAGCTGATGACCGCCCTGCGGGAGCGGGCGACCCGGCCGTCGGCGGAGGCAGACGCCCGGCTCGTCGCCGTCGTGGCCCGGGCTCGACTTCTGGTCCCGGTCGTCGCCGTCCTCGGCGAGACCGGGACCTCGGCGGAGGGCCGGGTCGTCGAGAAGTCCACCGACATGGCCGTGGTCACCCTCACCGGCCCCGACGGACGCCGCGCGCTGCTGGTCTTCACGAGCACGGCCGCGCTCGCCGCCTGGGACCCCTCCGCCCGTCCCGTCCCCGTCGACGGCGCCCGGGCCGCGCAGTCCGCGGTGGCCGAGGGGTGCCAGGTCATCGTCGTCGACCTCGGCGCGAGCGAACCGCGCGAACCGAGCGAGCCGACCGGGCCGACCGGGCCGACCGGGCCGACCGGGTCGACCGAGCTCCGCTCGAGCATGGTCTGGGCCCTGGCGCAGGGAGCGAGCTGGGCTCCCGCGCATACCGACCCCTTCGTCTCGCGGTCGGTCTCGCGAGCCGTCGCCGACGAGGACGACATCCGCGCCCACCGGTTGGAGGAGGGCGAGCCGGCGGGGGCCGGCGTCCTGCGGGTGGTTCTCGGCCTGCGCCCCGGCTTGGCCGCCGACGCCGTGCAGGCCCTGGCGACCCGGGTGGGCGAGCGCCTCGCGACCGACGGGGAGCTCCGGGCCCGGGTCGACGAGCTGACCTTCGCCCTCGAACCCGCCTGACCCCCGCCCCCCGTGGCGCCAAGGGTCACCTTTGGCGTGGGAGGGCCGGGGGGGTTACGCGGGTTCGAGGGCGAAGGTCAGCTCGTCGACCCGGGCCCGGAGCTCCCCGTCGGTCGCGAGGCGCTCGCCCACCCGGGTCGCCAGGGCCTGCACGGCGTCGGCGGAAAGGCCGGGGCGCAGGCCG
>JBDSYO010000303.1:0-10138 GCA_039925625.1 Lapillicoccus sp.
GACCGATGCGGAGTTCGACGTCGTCAACGAGGAGCTGAAGCTGCACCCGCTCGCCGTCGAGGACGCGGTGCGGGGCAACCAGCGGGCCAAGATCGAGCACTACGACGACAGCCTCCTCGTCGTCCTCAAGACCCTGCGCTACATCGAGGCCACCTCCGACGTCGAGACCGGTGAGGTGATGGTCTTCCTCGGCGACCGCTTCGTCGTCACCGTCCGCAGGGGCGAGGGCAACCCGCTGCAGGAGGTGCGCCACCGGCTCGAGGAGAACGCCGAGCACCTGGCGCTCGGCCCGGCGGCGGTGCTGCACGCCGTCATGGACTCCGTCGTCGACAACTACACGCTCGTCGACGCCGAGATCCACGAGGACCTGCAGCGCATCGAGCAGGACGTCTTCAGCGGGGCGCGCGACGTCGACGCGACAGTGATCTACCGGCTCAAGCGCGAGGTGCTGGAGATCCGGCGGGCGTCGAACCCGCTCGCCGACGCCATGGAGCGGCTCTTCGTCCAACCGCACCGGGCCATCGTCGACCGCGACGGCAGTGAGGTGCTGGCCTTCTTCCGTGACGTGCGCGACCACCTGCTCAAGGTCAACGACCACGTCGAGTCCTACGACCGGCTGCTCACCGACATCCTCAACGCGCACCTGGCCCAGATCTCCGTGCGGCAGAACGACGACATGCGCAAGATCTCGGCCTGGGTCGCCATCGCCGCCGTGCCGACGATGATCGCGGGCATCTACGGGATGAACTTCCACACCATCCCCGAGCTCGAGGCGTCGGTGACGGTCGGCGACACCGAGGTCTACTACGGCTACTTCGTCATCGTGGCCGTGATGGTCGGCGCCTGCGCTGGGCTCTACCGGGCCTTCAAGCGCTCCGGCTGGCTGTAGGGGCGCCTCCCTCGTCAGGTCGCCGACAGCACCCCGGTGGCGAGCGCTCCCGCGAGCAGCACCGCCAGGACCACGCGGTACCAGACGAACGGCTTCAGGGTGTTGGTGGCGACGAAGCGCAGCAGCCAGGCGATCGACGCGTACGCGACGACGAAGGCGACGAGGATGCCCACCCCCATCTCGCCCTTGCCGAGGTTCGACAGGTCGGTGGTCGCCGCCTCGTAGAGCCCGGCGGCGGTGAGTGCCGGGATGGCGAGGAAGAACGAGAGCCGGGTCGCCGTGACCCGGTCGATGCCGCGGAACAGGCCGGCGGAGATCGTGGCGCCGGAGCGGGAGACCCCGGGCACCAGCGAGAAGCACTGCACGAGGCCGATGACGAGCCCGTCACGCACCGTGACGGCCCCCTCGCCGCGGTCGGCGTCGGCGCCGCGCTCCCTGATCAGCTTGGCGTGCCGCGTCTCGGCGACCCACATCACGGCGCTCCAGACCAGCAGAGCGGCCGCGACGACCCACAGGCTGCGTAGCGGCCCCTCGATGACCTTCTTCAGCGCGAAGCCCACCACGGCCACGGGGATCGAGCCGACGATGACCGCCCACGCCAACGAGTAGTCGTGGTGCGTGCGCGCCTCGGCGCTCGCCAGCCCGCGACCCCAGGCGGCGGCGAGGCGCACGATGTCGCGGAAGAAGTAGACGAGGGTCGCGGCGATGGCGCCGAGCTGGATGATCGCCGTGTAGGCGGTCACCTCGGGGGCGTCGACCTTCAGGCCCAGGAGCTTCTCGGTGATGGTGAGGTGGCCGGTCGAGGAGACGGGGAGGAACTCGGTGAGCCCCTCCACGACGCCGAGCACGACGGAGGAGAGGTAGGTCAGGTCGGACATCGGCGTGGCGCTGCCTTCGGGGCGGGGGTGGGTCGGTCCCGCACGCTAGCGGGTCCGGCTGGAGCGGCGGGTCAGGCTGGGACGACGGTCAGGCGGATGGGGGGACGATCTCGGCCATGAGGCGCAGCATGGCCAGCCGGTCCTCCATGCCGTGCGCGAACGACGAGACGGTCAAGGTGGTGACCCCGGCGTCCGCGTAGCGGCCGACCCGGGCGGCGATGCGGTCCGCCGGCCCGATGAGGCTGGTCGCGTCGAGGAGCTCGAACGGCACCGCCGCAGCGGCGTCCCGGGGCTTGCCGGCCAGGTAGAGGTCCTGGATCTGCTGGGCCGCGTCCTCGAACCCCATCCGCACGGCCAGCCGGTTGTAGAAGTTCTGGTCACGCGACCCCATCCCACCGATGTAGAGGGCCGCGTAGGGCGCGACCGCCCGAGCCGCCCGTTCCACATCCTCGTCGACGACCACGGGCACCGTCGGCACGACGTCGAAGCCTTCGAGCGGGTCGTCCTCGGTGCCCTTCCCGGCTCGTCGGGCTCCTCGGCGTACGGCCTCCAGCAGGTCGCCGCTGTGCTCCGGGCTGAAGAAGATGGCTAGCCACCCGTCGGCGATCTCCCCGGCCAGCTCGAGGTTCTTGGGGCCGACGGCAGCGAGGTAGACGGGGACGTTCGGTCGCACGGGGTGCACGGTGAGGCGCAGGGCCTTGCCGGGCCCGTCGGGCAGCGGCAGGGTGAAGTGCTCACCGGCATACGCGACCTTCTGCCGGTCGAGCGCCATCCGCACGATGTCGACGTACTCGCGGGTGCGCCCGAGCGGGTCGGCGAACCGCACCCCGTGCCAGCCCTCGCTGACCTGCGGACCCGAGACGCCGAGCCCGAGCCGGAACCGGCCGCCGGAGAGGGTGTCGAGGGTTGCAGCGGTCATGGCGGTCATCGCGGGCGAGCGCGCCGGGATCTGCATGACCGCCGCCCCCAGGTCGATCCGGGTCGTGCGCGCGCCGACCCACGCCAGCACGGTGGGGGCGTCCGAGCCGTACGCCTCCGCGACCCACGCGCAGGCGTACCCCAGCCGGTCCGCCTCCACGGCGAGCGCGAGGTTGTCGGCGTCGTTGCCCGCCCCCCAGTAGCCGAGGTTGAGTCCGAGCCACATGGGGGTCTGCATGGCCGGAAGGGTATCGGCGGGCCGTTCCGGGCCAGGTCGGTCCGGTCGATAACGTGACCGGTATGCGTTGTCGGAGGTTGGGCGGAAGTGGCCTGAGCGTGTCGAGGCTCGGCCTCGGCACCATGCTCTGGGGCACCGTCGTCGACGCCGAGTCGTCCCGCGACCTGCTCGCGGGCTACCTCGAGGCGGGCGGCACGCTGGTCGACACGGCGCACAGCTACGGGCAGGGGGCGGCGGAGAGCATGATCGGCACCCTGCTCGGCGACGTCGTGGCCCGCGACGACGTGACGATCTGTACCAAGGCCGGCATCGAGCGCCGCGACGGGCGGCGGGTCGTCGACACCTCCCGTGGGACGCTGCTCACCCAGCTCGACACCTCGCTGCACCGACTCGGCACCGACCACGTCGACCTCTGGCTGGTGCACACGTGGAGCGACGAAGCCCCGCTCACGGAGACCCTGGGAGCGCTCGAGTATGCGGTGACGTCCGGTCGCGCGCGCTACGCCGGGGTGTCCAACTACAGCGGCTGGCAGTCGGCACGGGCCTACTCGCTGCTGGAGTCGGCACGGGTGCCGCTCGTCGCCCACCAGCTGGAGTACTCGCTCGCGGCCCGTGATGCCGAGCTGGAGGCCATCCCGGCCGCGGTCGCGCTCGGCGTCGGCGTGCTCGCCTACTCACCGCTCGCGGGCGGGGTGCTCACCGGCAAGTACCGCTCCGGCATCCCCGCCGGCTCACGAGCGGCGATGCGGGAGTTCCCCCACTTCGCCGCCGACCGGCTCGGCCGCCGCGAGCTGGCCGTCGCCGACGCGGTGGCCACGGCGGCCCAGGGTCTGGGGGTGTCGACCACGGAGGTGGCGCTGGCCTGGGTGCGCGACCGGCCGGGGGTGGCCGCGCCGGTGGTCGGCTCGCGCACCCTGTCTCAGCTGCGCGTGGCGCTGGCGAGCGAGGACCTCGAGCTGCCCGCCGAGCTGGTGCGGGCGCTGGACGAGGTCAGCGACTGAACGGGCTGCTGCTCGTCGGGGAGCCGGGTGCGCCGGGTGTGGAGGGTGTGGAGGGCGGCGGTGCCTCGTCCTCGATGACGTCGCCCTCGATCTCGTCGTCGGCGAGGTCGTCCTCGTCCAGATCGTCGTCGTCGTCGTCGTCGTCGTCGTCGTCGTCGTCCTCGTCGTCGTCGTCCTCGTCGTCGTCCTCGTCATCGAGGTCGTCGTCGTCGTACGGGCCGTCGAGGGGCGTCGTCACGCCCGTGGCCTCGAAGAGGGCTTCGTCATAGTCGAGGAACGCGTCGGCGAGGTCCTCGGCCGCCGTCATGACCGCCTGGTCCTCCGGGTTGCGCCGGTCGGTCGCCACCGCGAGGTGTCGCTCGAAGGCCGCCGTCAGGGCGTTCAGCGCGGCGCGCGGATCCTCGGTCATGGCACGACCGTAGCGGCTGTAGGCCACAATGGTCACCGATGGCCAGCCAGAGTGTCGAGTATGAGTACCGCGTCCTCACCTTCGGGCGCGAGGTGTCCCGCAGCGACATCCGCCGTTCACTGGGGGACCAGGCCGAGTATGCCCATTGGGAGCTCGCCCGCACCGTGGTCTACGTCGGCGGCATCCGCCGGGCCTGGCTCCGCCGCAAGATCATCCGGGTGCAGCGCACCGGCTGACGCCCGGCTGACGAGGTCAGGCCTCGCGCAGGAAGTGTCCGAGCACCCGGGCGCCGAAGCGCAGGGACTCGACCGGCACGCGCTCGTCGATCCCGTGGAACATCGGCGCGAAGTCGAGCTCCGGGGGCAGGCGCAGCGGGGCGAACCCGTAGCCGGTGATGCCGAGGAGGCTGAGCGCCTTGTTGTCGGTGCCGCCCGAGAGGGCGTAGGGCAGCACGGTGGCATCGGGGTCCTCGGCCAGCAGGGAGCGGGTCATGGCGCTGACCAGGTCCCCGGTCAGGGGGGCGTCGAGGGCGATGTCGCGGTGCTGGACCTCGACCTCGACGTACTCCCCCGCCAGCTCGCGCACCGTCGCCATGAGGTCGTCCTCATGGCCAGGGAGGAAGCGGCAGTCCAAGGAGGCCGAGGCCGACCCCGGCACCACGTTCATCTTGTAGCCCGCGTCGAGCATGGTGAAGGTCGCCGTGTCGGAGAGCGTCCCGAGGACGAACCCGGCCGCCCCCCCGAGGTGACTCAGCAAGGGGCTCGGGTCCTCCGGCGCATACGGGGTGCCGGTGAGGGCACTGAGCCCGTCGAGCAGGGCCGTGACGGAGGCGATGTACTCGCGCGGCCACGAATGCGCCGCGATCCGGGTGACCGCCTCTGCCAGCCGCACGACCGCGTTCGCGTCGTTGGGCACCGAGCCGTGACCGGCCCGACCGCGGGCGTGCAGCCGCAGCCAGGCGATCCCTTTCTCCGTGGTCTGGAGCAGGTAGGCCCGGGTCGGCTCGCCGGTGCCCGCGCGGGGCACGGTGACGCTGAAGCCGCCGACCTCCGAGACGGCCTCGGTGACGCCCTCGAACCACTCCGGGTGGTGGTCGACGACCCAGTGGCTGCCGTGGTCGCCCCCGGCCTCCTCGTCGGCGAAGAAGGCGAACGTCGTGGTGCGAGAGGGCTTCTCGCCGCTGCGGGCGAGCTGGCGCAGGTTCGCGATGATCATCGCGTCCATGTCCTTCATGTCGACGGCGCCCCGGCCCCAGATGCAGCCGTCCCGCTCCTCGGCCCCGAACGGGGCGACCTGCCAGTCGGCGGCGTTGGCCGGCACGACGTCCAGGTGGCCGTGCACGGCCAGCCCGGGGCGCGACGGGTCGGCGCCCTCGACCCGCACCATCACCGAAGCGCGCCCAGGCTGGCTCTCGACGAGGACGGGGTCGAGACCCACCTCGGTCAGCTGACCCATGACGTACTCCGCGGCCTGCCGCTCTCCGGGGCCCGACCCGTCTCCGTAGTTGGTCGAGTCGATGCGGATGAGGTCGGCGCAGATGCGGCCGACCTCGTCCTCCGGGGTGGTCTCCTCTGGCATCGGCCCACCCTAGTTCCCCGCCTTCCCCACCCCGGTCGTGCTCTGAACAGCACCGAGTTCCGTACCCTCACCGCACGAACCGACGGGGCGGAACGCCATCATGGGCGTCATGGCTGGCAGCGACGGCACCCTGACCCTGCTCACCGGACGGGTCGTCACCCCGTCGGCGGTCGTCGACGAGGGCGCCGTGGTGCTCGACGGCGACCGCATCGCCTGGGTCGGCCGCCGCGCCGACCTCGCCGGGGCGCCCGCTCCCGTGGCGGCCGCCGCGGCTCCCGACGGCTGGGCCTCCGGTCTCACCCTGCTGCCCGGCCTCGTCGACGTGCACTGTCACGGCGGAGCGGGCGGGGAGTTCGGCGCCGACCTCGCCGGATCACGGGACGCCGCCGCGCACCACCTGCGTCATGGCACGACCAGCCTCGTCGGCTCCCTGGTGTCGGCGCCAGCCGCGACCCTCGTCGCCGGCGTGACCACGTGCGCCGGGCTGGTGCGCGAGGGGGCCCTCGCCGGTATTCACCTCGAGGGCCCGTTCCTGTCGGTCGCCCGCTGCGGGGCCCAGGACGCCACCGCCCTGTGCGACCCCGACCCGAGGCTCGTCGAGGCCCTGGCCGACGCGGCCGACGGATGCTGGGCCCAGATGACCTTCGCCCCGGAACGCGACGGCGCCGACCGCCTCGTCGCCCAGCTCTCCGAGCTCGGCGTCCTGGCCTCCGTGGGGCATACCGACGCCGACGCGCGCACGGCTCGTGAGGCACTCGCTCGGGTCGCGACCGTCGCACCCCGAGGGGGCCGACCGCTCGTGACCCACGTCTTCAACGGTATGCCGCCGATGCACCACCGCTCCCCCGGCCCGGTCGCTGCCGCGCTCGGTGCCGCCGCGCGAGGCGAGGCGGTGCTCGAGGTCGTCGGTGACGGCGTGCACCTCGACGGCGAGACCGTCCGGATGCTGTTCGAGGTCGTGGGGGCCGCCAACCTCGCCCTCATCACCGACGCGATGGCCGCCTCCGGTATGCCCGAGGGCGTCTACTCGCTCGGCGGCCGCGAGGTGGTCGTCGACGGGCGGACGGCCCGACTCGCCGACGGCGGCGCTATCGCGGGGGGCGTCGCCACGGCGGTCGAGGTGGTGCGGTGGTGCGTGCAGGAGGCCGGGGTGTCTCTCGTCGACGCCGTCGCGGCCGCGAGCCGCACGCCCGCGCTGGCGATGGGCTGGCCCGACCGGGGCGCGCTGGAGACGGGGCTGCGGGCCGACGTCCTCGTCGTGGACCAGGCCTTCGACCCCGTCCGCGTCATGCGGTCGGGGAGCTGGGTGCCCGGTTGACAAGACCCTCGACGACGTCGGCGGCCGCCGGGGCACCCCCCGCTCGACGGAACCCCTCCGCCACCCGGCGCGCCCCCTCGACGCAGCCGACCGCCGCCCGCACCGCGCCGCGCAACGCCACCGGGGAGAGCTTCTTGACCGCCAGGGACGTGCCCGCCCCGGCGTGGACGACGCGTGCGGCGACCTCTAGCTGGTCGCGGCCGAACGGCACGACGCATACCGGTATGCCGCGCGCCAGCGCCTTCTGGGTCGCCCCCATGCCGCCGTGGGTCACCGCCACGACCGCCCGGTCGAGCAGCGCCGAGTGCGGCACGAAGTCCACGAGGCGGGCGTTGGCCGGCAGCGGTCCCACGTCGCCGACCCCGGCCGGCATCGTCGCCACGACCGTCCAGGGTTGGTCGGCCAGAGCGGCGAAGGCCGTGCGCACGAGCTGCTCGTCGGCCTGGTACTCCGACGAGGTGGTCACGAGGGCCACCGGCCCCTCGATCGCCTCGACCCAGGCGGGCGTCGGTGCGGGGGGCTCCCACGGCAGGGCCCCGACGAGGTGGACGCGCCCCGCCCAGTCCGGGTGGGGGTACTCCAGCGGCTCAGCCGTCGTGACGATCATGGGGGCCCGGCCGAAGAACTCGTCAGCAGTGCGCAGGGGTGACTGGCCGTAGCCGCGGCGCAGGGCGTTCATCGTCGGGCGCATGACCCGCTCGGCGGCCCCCATGACGATCGGTCGCACCACACCGTCACGGAGTCGCCCGCGCAGGCCGGGGAGCGGCGCCAGCCCCGGGCCGAAGGGCGGCGTCCCCGCCGAGGAGATGGGCGGGGTGTAGGGGCTGAAGCATACCCAGGGTCCGCCCCAGGCCTCGGTGGCGAGGGAGGCGCCCCACGCGTTGATATCGACGACGACGACGTCGGGTCGAACCTCCGCGACGGCTGCGGTGAGGTCGGGCCCGTCGAGGGCGGCGCGCCCACCGAACGTGCGCACCGCCACCTGGAGGGCGGCTCTCGGGTTGGTCGCCTCCCAGTCGGGATGGACGATCTGGGCGATGCGAGGGTCGACCGGCTGTGCCGCCAGGCCCAGCGCCCGGACGTCGTCGACCGCCGAGGCGAGCGTGCGCACGTGCACATCGTGACCGCGGTCGCGCAGCTCGAGGAGCAACGGGACCATGGGGAAGAGGTGGCCGAGCGCCGGTGAGGTGTAGGCGAGGACGGTGGCCATGGCTGCTCCAAGGGTCTGGCTGGGGTCTGGCTGGGGTCTGGCTGGGGTCTGGCTGGGGTCTGGCTGGGATCTGGCTGGGATCGGACAGGGTCAGGGGAGGCGACGACTGCGGCGTGGGTCGAGCAGGGGGGTGAGCAGCTCGGTCAGAGCCACCGTGACCTCGTCGCGGCTGAGGCCGGCGTCGCGCCGGAGCAACGCCCAGGTCTGCACGTCGCAGACCGCCACGAGCTGGGCCAGCCGGCGGGTGCGCAGGACGCCGTCGAGCGGCTGCAGCGCCGGGGCGAAGACCCGCTCGCACCACGCGCGGTGGTAGGCCCGCCCCTGGGCGGCGAGCTCGCCGAGGGTGGGTGAGGTGGACTCCTCGGCGAGGAGCCGCAACGCGATGGTCCCCGCCTCCTCGTAGTGGGCCACGAGGTTGTCGACCGCTCCCGGCAGGTCCCCCGCGGGGGCCGCGTCGCGCTGGGCGAGGATCCGCCGCATGACCTGCGCCGTACAGGCCGCGACGAGCCCCTCCTTGTCGCCGAAGCGGCGGATCACCGTCTGCGGGGTCACGCCCGCTGCGTGGGCCACGGCGGCCAGGGTGAGCTGGGCGTAGGGCAGCCGGGCGAAGAGGACGGTCGCCGCGTCGAGGATGCGCTCCCCCGTCGCGGCAGCGGCAGCGGCCCGCTTGTCCATCGCGTACGGGCGTACCGATTTCATGTCAACGAAGGTAACACCAAATGCTGGCCACCGACCGCGGTTCGCCGAGGTCGGCCGGAGCTCGGTGGGGTTGGGGTATGCCAGGGGTGAGACCGTGGTCGTTCTCGGTGACGAGACGCGGCTGGGTGCCGTCAGTCCTGGGCGAGGAGCCTCAGCACGGCCCGCTCCACCGTCTCGCGACCCTGGGGCGACAGGGGCCCGCCGTCGAGGATGCGCACGTGGTCGACCTTGCTCAGCCGGCCGAACAGCCGGCCCGCCGTCGCGAGCGTGCTGCCGGAGGCGTGCTTGTCGAGGACGACAGGGTCGACGTAGGAGCGGCGGGCGACGGCCGGGGTGTTGCCGAGCTGCTGTGACACCAGCTTGATGACCTTGCGCTCCGTCGTGGTGGCGGCGGTCCTGGACGGCTCCCGGCCCGGCTCGTTGTCGCGGCCGGACCGTCGGCGGGGTGCCTTCGCCCCGCCCTCCCGCCGGCTGGAGAGCTCCGCGAGGGCCGCTGCCGCCGTCACCGTAGCCGCCCAGGTGCGCAGGTCCTAGACCGTGAAGTCGGCCCCGGTCAGCGTCTTGAACGCCTCGTTGACCTCGGCGCCGGTCGCCTCGTGCCAGCCGGTGCTGTCCAGGTACTGGAGCAACCGCTCCCCCGGTGCCGAGCTCTTCTTCAAGGCGCGGATCGCGACCGCCAGCGGGGCGTCGACGACCTCCGCCTGGCGCTCGACGCCGGACTTGGCCGGGAACAGGAAGTGGATGGTGTCCTTACGCACCGTGACGTGGTCACGGTGCAGCGTGGTGACCCCGTGGCTGCCGTGCTCCTGCTCGTACTCCTCACCACCCGTGCGGAACAGGCCGAGGTCGAGCATCCGCAGAGCGACCGCGATGACCCGGTCTCGGGTCAGGGCCCGGCGGCGCAGGTCACGGTCGACCGCACGGCGGAACTCGGGCAGCCGCGGCACCAGCTGTCGGACCCGATCGTGCTTGGCCCGGTCGCGCGTCTCCCGCCACGCCG
>JBDSYO010000304.1:0-3017 GCA_039925625.1 Lapillicoccus sp.
CCGCTCGTGCGTGGGCACGATGGGCCGAGTTCCGCGGGCGAGCTCGAGCATCTCGTCGTTGACCACACCCGCGACGAGGACGTCACACTGGGACTTCGCGTGTCTGAGGATGTTGAGATGCCCGACATGGAACATGTCCCACGCGCCGGGGGCATATCCGATGATCGTCATCTCTCGTCACCACGCATCCTCCCAGTCTAGAAATCCGGGGGCGCGTCCGCCCCGTTTCCGCAACACCCCCTGCGGTGGTCAGGGGCCGGCGCCGGATGCCGTGGCCGGAGCCGACCCGTCGGCCCGCGCCGCGCGCACCAGGCGTCGGCCGTCGCGGAGCCCCCGCCAGACGGCGTCGTACGGCGACACCGAGGTCAGGAGCTGGCGTCGGCCCCCCCGCAGCACGATGTCGTAGGCCGCCTTCGGGGCGGTGCGTTCCCAGCGCCGGACCCCCGCGGCGTCGAGGTGGGTCACGGCATACCGCATCCGGTTGACGATGTTGTGGTAGTAGTACTGCGGCGACTTGGCGCGGCCGCCGGCCCCCTGGGTGCCGCCCTCCTCATGGACCGCCCGGGCGTCGGGAACGACCACCAGGTCCCCTCCGGCCTCCACCAGGCGCTGCGAGAAGTCGACGTCCTCCCAGTAGAGGAAGTAGCGCTCGTCGAACCCGCCCGTGGCCGACCAGACCTCCTGGGTGAGCATGAGGCAGGCGCCGCTCAGCCACCGACGTCGACCCGGCACGAGCGGGGCGTGCACCGCTACCCCGCTCATCGACCCGTCCGCCAGGTCGAGGTCGACGCCGCTCGACCAGACCGCCCCCCTCCCGTCCACGACCACGGGGGCGGCCAGCGTCAGTCGCCTGCCGGCCACGGCCTCCCGCAGGAGCGTCACGTCCGTCGCCGTGAGAGACGCATCGGGGTTGAGCAGGAGCACGTCCCGCACGCCGGCCAGGAGCGCCACCTCGACACCCGCGTTGACCCCGCCCCCGAAGCCGCGGTTGTCGGGCAGCCCGACGAGCTGCCAGCCGCGGGTGCGAGCGAGCTCGGTCACGCCCTCGCGCTCGCGCTGGGACGACCAGCAGTCGACCACGACGACGCGGGCACCCGGGAGCCCGCGGTGGACGTTGCCGAGGTTCTGGGCCAGCAGGGGGGTGCTCGCGTAGTTGACCACCACGAGTCCCAGCCCCTCGAACGCGGACGGTCCGTCGGAGCTCATCGCAGCCTGCGCGGGTGGGCTGAGCGAGCCCTGGCCATGGCCAGCCGGTAGGCGTCCCGGTGCGCGGATCCGGTGTCGTCCCAACGGCGGGCGGTCAGGTTTGGCGGCGCGGTCGGCGGATGGTCCGCCAGCCGTCGGACCGTGTTCCGGAGGTCCTGACCGGTCAGCTCACCGTCGAACAGGTGCACCCAGCCCGCTCCCACCTCGCTCGAGAGCTCCTCGTTCACGGTGGTGCGCGGAGCCAGGACCGGCCGACCCAGCGACAGCGCGGCCAGGACCGTGCCGGAGTTGTGCATGAACCGGTAGGGCAGCACGACGAGCGAGGACTCGGTCACGGCCCGGACGAGCTCGGCGTCGCTGAGGAACCGCAGGTCGAGCACGACGCGCGGGTCGTGCTCTGCCCGCATGCGGAGATCGGCCTCAAGCTCGGCGGTCGAGGGTCGGCCGGACACGGTCAACGTCAGGTCCGGGCGGTCCGACGAGGTGTCGGCGAACGCCTCCAGCAGGCGCTCCACCCCCTTGTACCGGCGCACCAGGCCCACGAACGCCAGCCGTCCCTGACGCTGCGTGGACGGCGCATACCGGCCGAACCAGTCCTGGTAGTCGCCGTGGGGGATCGTGACCGCGAGAGCCTGGGACGGCACGGGTGTGCTCTCGTTCAAGCGGATCCGCACCGTGGTCAGCCGCTCGGCCCACACCAGGAGGCCACGGTCCAGCGGTGACAGGTCTGTCGGCAGATCGAGGTTGTGGACCGTGCGGACCACGGGAGTGCACCGCGTCCCGAGGCGGGCGAGCAGGAGGGCGAAGGCCACCCGCTTACCGGCCGAGCGCACCGGGCTGGCCCCCTCCAGAAGGACCTCGGGCCAGTGCAGGTGCACCACGTCGTAGTGGCCGCCCAGCGCGGCGCGCCACGAGAACCGGACGAGCTCCAGCCCGGGGGTGCTCTCGAGTCGCTCACCGAGCATGACGATGTACGGGTTCGTGCGGGGCCCCGGGCGGCCGAACGACTGGAGCACCCGGATCGGCGCCTCTCCTGGTTCGGGTCGCTCAGACCTACCCATGCGAGCGACTGTAGGGGTCGTGGTGGGGCGATGAGCCGGCTTCTCCCGTTCGCCGGCCCAGCCCTCCCCCGTCTGGGACGATGGGCGGGGAAGGCCGACAGCAAGGCAGAACGCACATGCGGCAGACCGTGGGGACGGTGTCCAAGCAAGCGGAGGAGCCGGCCCGTCGACGGGAGGGCCCTCCGGGCGCGGAGCGTGCGCTGCGTCGGTTCCTCGCCGGGCCGGCCTGGCTGCTGGCGCTGACGGTCGGGGTGCTCGCACTGACCGTCGAGCTCGTCGGCGCGTGGAGCCCGTCGCTCTGGACCGACGAGGCGGTGACGATCAGCGCGGCCCGGATGAGCTGGGCGGATCTCTGGGCCTTCGTCCAGACGGTGGATGCGGTCCACGGCACCTACTACGCCGCGATGAAGCCGTGGCTGGCCCTCGCCGGCACCTCCGCCGTCGCCCTCCGGCTCCCCAGCGCCGTGGCGGTCGCGCTCGCGGTGTCGATGATGTTCCTCCTCGGGCGTCGCCTGGCCGGCGTCGGGACCGGCCTGCTGGTCGCGACGGTCCTGGCCCTGCTACCGCGCGTCACCTGGGCCGCCATCGAGGGCCGCAGCTACGCAGCGACCGTATGCGTCGCCGTGTCGGCCACGCTGCTCGCCGCCCACCTGGCCGAGCGGCCGAGGCTCACCCGCGCTCTGGCCTACGCGGTCCTGATGGCCGCGGGGGCCTGGGTCAACGCCTACCTTCTGCTCCTGCTGCCGGCCC
>JBDSYO010000305.1:0-3569 GCA_039925625.1 Lapillicoccus sp.
CACGAACGACGATGTCGAGCGCCGTCATGCGGTCGGCGCTGAGCTCATGACGGCCTGAGCACAAGCAGCGTCGCCGCCGTCAAGGACGGCGTCCAGCGGACCCCGCGCGGCAGCAGCGGGGACACGCCATCGACGGCGAGCAGCCGCGACGCCGCCATTTCGGCATGCCCTCTCCCTTCCCTGCCGAACGGGACTCAGCCCCACCAACCCACGAAGGACATCCCATGCCCACTCGCACGCCCCGGCACCACCTGCCCGAGTCGCTCAGCAGGACGGTCGGAACCAAGGTCCACCACGTGGCGGCCGCGACCGCCACCGTCGCCGTGACCCTCGCCTTATCGGCATGCGGAGCCACGGTGGTGGCTCCGGTCACTGTCCCGGCGGCAGCGGCCGTGGTGGCCGTCGCCCTCGAGGCTCCGGCTCGTCGTACGTCTGTGACCCCGGCGCCCGTCCCTGAGCCGGCTCCGGCGGTCAGTCCTGAGCCGACTCCGGAGCCCGTTCCCGTCGCTCCGAGCACCACGCCGGCCGCTCCATCCGCCTCGCCGACGCCGACACCGAAGGCCAAGGTCGGGTCGAAGCCCACCTCTCCGACTGCGTCCGCCGCCCCGAAGGCCGCGGCGTCGACGCCTGCGGTGCCGGTGCCCTCACCCCAGGCCGCCGTCGCGCCGTCCACCCCTCGCCCCGCCACCTACCGCGGCGTACCCGTCCTCTACGTGGACCCGGACGGCTATCCCGGGGCCTGGGGCACGGCATCGGCCCAGGCGATCTGGGTCTATCCAGCTACACCGGCCCGCTACGTGGAGTCGGTGAAGATGCACGAGTACATCCACGTGCTCGAGTACCGGGCCGGCTGGAAGGACGTCGCCTCGACCCACGGGGAGCGGGTGGCTGACGCCGGTGAGCAGCTTCTGGGTGGGTCGTACTTCAAGTACACCCATGGCGCCCCGACGGCCGCCGAGCTCGCCGAGGCCCGCACCCTGCTCGGTGGGTGACCGGGCCGGTGATGGCCCGGGCCGGGCTCAGCTCGGGTAGGGAGCCTCGAAGACGATCGGCTTGCCCTGGGAGTAGCAGTAGATCGAGCCGTGCGTCACCCGGTAGGTCGTGGCGGAGTCCGTGGAGGAGGAGATCTTCTTGTCGTGGCGCGCCTCCCGACCCCGGTAGGTCGACGAGGTGGTCGTCATGACCGTCTCCTGGAGGACCGCGCCGTCGAACGCCCCGTAGAGGGTGGTGGTCGGCACGAAGGCCAGGCACGCGCTGCCCCACGCCGAGGGGACCGTGATCTTGGTGATGTCCACGCCCGCGGGTGCTGAGTACGTCTGCACGTGCGACTCCGTCGTGACGCAGGTGGTCGTACCGCGGGCGAAGCTGCACCCGTCGCCCGTCGAGGGGGCGGCGACGGCGGGCGCGATACTGCAGGCGAGGCCTACCAGCGTGGCGGCACCGACGACGGCTGCACGACGAGCGATCATCACGGATCTCCTTCTCACGATGAGCGGTGGGCCACCCGCCGAGCCGACGCCGGCCCTCAGCGACTGCTTCCACGATGGTGTCGATCGCGTGCGCGGGCGATGGACCTAGGTCGCCTCCCTGTGGAAAGGTCGCTGCGGGGCGATGAGTTCCGGGCCGCATCCCGGTCGGACAGGGGGAGGGGCGCGGCGCGGTCGCCCGTCCCGGCCCCCGGACCGACACCAGGAGGACCGCCCATGACCACCCGAACGCACACCGGCACCAAGCTCGACCAGCCTGACGCCATCCCGCCCGTCGCGGACCGGGAGGCGTTCGACGCCGCCCTCGCCCAGCAGGTGGCGATGGAGAAGGAGGTGACCCGCCAGAACGACCGGGTCTCCGCCGCCCGGCGTCGGCTGCCCATGGTCGAGGTGGAGAACTACACGTTCTCCGGTCCGCAGGGCCCGGTCACGTTGGTCGACCTGTTCGGCGCTCATTACCTCCTGCTCGTGCAGAACGTCATGTTCGGCCCCGACTGGGAGGAGGGCTGCCCGAGCTGCACGTGGTCGGTGGACAACCTGCCGGCGAACATGGGCCGGCTCGCCGACGAGGGCGTCGCCTTCGCGATGATCTCGCAGGCGCCGATCGAGAAGCTCGAGTCATGGCGCGACAAGCGGGGCTGGGACCACACGTGGGTCTCGTCGTCGGAGACCACCTACCACCGCGACTGGGGATGGACACTGACGGACGAGAACGGCAACGAGGGCCCGCAGCCGGGCTACTCGTACTACCTGCTCCACGAGGGTCGGCCCTACCTGACGTATGCGACGACCGCGCGGGGAACGGAGGCCATCCTCCCGGTGGCGCAGATCATGGACCGCACGGTCTACGGCCGTCAGCAGGACTGGGAGGACAGCCCCGGCGGCTGGCCGCAGTACCCGACCTACGGCTGAGAGAAGTAGGCGGCGGCGAGGAGCGTCGCCCACTGCCGCTGGTCTCACGCGGCGTTCCGGCCGAGTACTACGTTGGCGCGATGACCCGCTACGGCGCGCAGTACGGCCCGGACGTCACGTTCCTCGGCGTCGAGCGCTGCGACCTCGACGACGAGTCGACCTACGCCGGGGCCGACGTCGTCATCCTCGGCGCCCCTTTCGACGGCGGCACGTCGCACCGACCCGGCGCCCGCTTCGGACCCCAGGCCATCCGCACCACCGACTACCTGCCCCACGACGGCTCGCGGCCCTCGCTCGCCCTGCGCACCGACGGGCTGCGCGACCTGCGCGTGCTCGACGCCGGTGACGTCGAGATGTTCTCGGGGGACATCGAGGTCGCCCTGCCGGCTCTGGAGGCGGCGGTCGAACGGGTGGCCCGGGCCGGTGCGATCCCCGTCGTGCTGGGTGGCGACCACTCGATCGCCTACCCCGATGCGAAAGGGGTCGCCAACGTCCTCGGCCACGGCCGCGTGTCGATGGTGCACTTCGACGCTCACGCCGACACCGGCGACGTCGAGTTCGGCTCGCTGTGGGGCCACGGGCAGCCGATGCGCCGACTCATCGAGTCGGGGGCGGTCCGCGGAGACCGCTTCCTCCAGGTGGGCCTACGTGGTTACTGGCCGCCGCCGAGCACGCTCGACTGGATGGCGGGCGAGGGCTTCCGCTCCTACGAGATGACCGAGATCGGCCGCCGCGGCCTCGACGCCTGCCTCACCGAGGCGTCCGCCATCGCCCTCGACGACTGCGACGGCGTCTTCCTCTCGGTCGACATCGACGTCTGCGACCCCGGTCACGCACCGGGTACCGGTACCCCCGAGCCCGGCGGCCTCACGGCCCGCGAGCTCCTCGACAGCGTGCGTCGCCTCTGCCTCGAGCTTCCGGTCGTCGGGATCGACGTCGTCGAGGTCAGCCCGCCCTACGACCACGCCGACATCACCGCGGCGCTCGCCAACCGTGTCGTCCTCGAGGCGCTGAGCGCCATCGCCCGGCGCCGCCAGGACGCGGCGGGCGGCCCGGCCTACGACCCGGACCGGCCGCTCCTCGAACGCTGAGCCATCGCACACCAGCCCCCGCGCATACCGGCTCGCAGGATCGGGTAGGACAGAGGTATGCCAGCGACGCCGACCCAGT
>JBDSYO010000306.1:0-3469 GCA_039925625.1 Lapillicoccus sp.
ATCGCCGTGACGTGAAGGTCCGGCCGTCGCTCGATCCCGCCATCCGGTCCTCGGAGACGAAGTCGACCAGCTCGCCGTGCTCGTCGAAGCGGAGGTCGGCGCCGATGGTGTGGGCCCCGCGGGTGAAGCGGGCGTGGACGAGGTGGGGCCCGAGCACCGTCCACGTGACGTCGGCGTCGACGAGGGCCGCGGGTGCGAGGACACAGAGGTCGTTGAAGAGGGTGACCGTCTCGGCGCGGTCCATCTCCGGGCCGGACGCGTCGACCATCGGGAGCAGCGAAGCCGCCCTGACCCTCATGGTCGCGGCGGAGCCCACGAAGACGTGAAGGACGTCGACCGGTACCCCGTGCAGGCGGGCGTCCATCGAGAACAGGCGGCATGACCCCGGTCCGAAGGTGTTCACCTGCTCACCCGTGAACGGCATCCAGGGCGACGTCGCGCCGGCGCGGATGCGTCCATGGATCCGGGCGCGGAGGCTGGTGACCCGGGGCCGCCCCAGTGCGCCGGTGCGCCGCAGGTAGGCGGCCATCGACGCCGGGAGGGCCGCGAGGTCCTGTTCGGTCACGACCGGTCCCGCGCCGGCGGGTGGGGCGGCGGGCGCCGCGGAGAGGGCGGCCGACACCCGTCGGCGGTACTCACGGCCGAGGCTGCGTGGGCCCTGCGACGCCCAGCCGTAGACCGCGGCCCCCACCAGGACCACGTTGACCACGGTGCCCGCACCGGCGTCGGTCCAGGACGTGGCGATGATCGCCTGAGACGTGACTGCGGCGACGCCGCAGACGACCCACCACCAGCGGGCCGAGAGGGCGAGGAGGAGCCCGGCGAGGACCACGAGGACCGCGACCACCAGCCAGACCCCGCCGGTCGCCCGGCCGATCGGCTGCGAGAGTGAGCTGACGGTGGACCAGCCCAGCCCCTTGGCGCCCCCGAGGAGGTGCAGGAGCCCGTGCAGGACGACGACGGCGCCCACGACCAACCGCACGGGGCTCCGACCGCGGGACAGGGGGCTCACGGTGTGGTCCTCGCGCTACGGGCACCTCTCGGCGTCGCGGGCGATGGTGCGTAGCGAGGCGCGCAGGACGTAACCCACGAACGGGCGGATCGCCCACCAGTAGCGCGCCATGGCGTCACGTGAGGCGAGGTCGGTCGTGGCGGTGCGGCACTCGTAGGTGAGCAGGCTCCGGCCCGGACCATCGGGCCGGACCAGGAGGTGGCACGCGATCTTTCCCCAGCCGGGTTCGTCGAACGCGGCGAAGTCGGCCGCCTCCGTCGGTCGCCACTCGATGTCGGCGGTCCAGAACCGACCGATCGCCCCGAACGCGAGCTCACGCCCCGGAACCTGTCCCAGCAGGAGCCAGCCGGGCAACGCCCCCGGCTCGGAGGCCAGGCGCAGACGGGCCGGAGCGTCGAGCCGCTTGCCGCGCAGGCGGTTCGGGAGCGCCCTCGCCGTCATCATCGCGGTCACCAGCGGGGACCGGACGGTCAGGAAGTCGAAGTCCCGTGCCGTGGCGAACAGGGTGTCGACCTCCGCCCCCACCACGCGGTGTTCGGTCAGCACCATGTCGTAGACGGGTAGGGCCTCCTCGAGGACACCGCCCGAGCGGACGTCGTGGGTGGCGGTGGGCGACGTGGTCATCATGGTCCGACCGTATGCAGGGGTGCGTGAGTCATGGTGTGCCGTTGGTCCTGCTCTCCCGCGACACGGTCAGAGGTCCACTCGCGCGCGGGGTTCGACGTCGCCCGGTTCGGCGTCGCCCGGTTCTCTGTCGTCCAGCGCCGCGGCGGTGGTGAGACGCTGTCGCAGGTCGGCCGCGAACCGGGTGGCGGGGCTGCCGTCGACCACGTTGTGGTCGATGGTCAGGGTCAGGTCCAGCACGTCGCGCACCTCGACGCGGTCACCGATGGCGCATGGCCGCCGGCTGAGCCCGCCGACGACCAGCAGGACGGACGCCAACGTGGGCGGGGCGATGGCGTAACCGCCGCCGCCCCCGAACATGCCGACGGCGCTGACCTGCACGGTGCCGGTCACCCGGTGCACGCGGCGGGAACGGCTCATGCCGGCGTACATCACCGGGTACAGGCCGGGAACGCGTCCGAGGGAGGGGCCGAGGGTGGTCAGCAGTCGCCCGCTCGTGGTGCTGTCGGGGTGGTCCTTCGCTGCGCGCAGCTCGGCGCTGATGTCCTCGACGCTGCGGACGTCGGCGTCCCGGACGACGTGCACGAGACCGAACGGTCCCTGGCTCGTGGGGACCTCGATCAGGGTCTGCACGTCGACGTACCGGTGTTCGACCAACCGGCCACGCCAGTCGCGGTAGGCGTGCACCTCGGGGTGGGCCGCGGCTGCTCTGGCGATCGAGGCGATGACGAAGGCGGTCAGCGACAGCGCGGGTTCGTGGGCGGCGAGCAGGAGCCGTGCCGTGGTGACGTCGACGTCGAACAGCCCGTGCATCGGCATGATCCGGCGGCCGGCGCGGACCGCCGCCGTGACGAGGCGCCGGCTGGACGGGAAGGGCCGCACGACCACGCTCCGGGCGCGGGGACCGGGGGCCTGCGCGAGTCGCGGCGGGGCGGGTGGGTCGGCCATGCGCCCAACGTAGGCCCGGCCGCGGCTCAGGCGCGGACGAGCGTGACCGGCATCGACGAGTCGGCGGGCAGGTCGAGCGCGGACGGCGCGACCCCCCTCGCCACCATCTGGGCCCCGAGGGCCGCGACCATGGCGCCGTTGTCGGTGCAGAGCCCGGGGCGGGGCACCCGCAGGCGGATGCCGGCCGCCTCGCACCGCTCGGCCGCCAGGGCCCGCAGCCTCGAGTTCGCCGCGACGCCGCCGCCGATCAGCAGGTCGTCGACCCCCTCCGCGCGACAGGCGGCGACCGCCTTGCGGGTCAGCACGTCGACGACCGCCTCCTGGAAGCTGGCCGCGACGTCCGCCACCGGCACCGGCTCGCCCGACTGCTCGCGCAGCCGCACCCACCGCGACACCGCGGTCTTCAGCCCGGAGAACGAGAAGTCGAAACGGTGGCGCTCGATGTCCTTGCCCGCGGTCAGTCCGCGCGGGAAGTCGATGGCCACGGCCGAGCCGGAGCGCGCCGCGCGGTCGATGTAGGGCCCGCCCGGGAACGGCAGTCCCAACACCCTCGCCACCTTGTCGAACGCCTCCCCCGCGGCGTCGTCGATGGTGGCTCCGAGCGGGCGGATGTCGGCCGTGACGTCGGGCACCAGCAGCAGGGACGAATGGCCGCCCGACACGAGCAGGGCGAGGCAGGGTTCCGGCAGCGGGCCGTGCTCGACGACGTCGACGGCGACGTGGGACGCCAGGTGGTTGACGCCGTAGAGCGGCTTGCCGAGGCCGACCGCGAGCGCCTTGGCGGCGGCGACCCCCACGAGGAGCGCTCCGGCCAGGCCCGGCCCGGCCGTCACGGCGACCGCGTCGAGGTCGGCCAGCCGCACGCCGGACTCCCGGCAGGCCCGT
>JBDSYO010000307.1:0-8315 GCA_039925625.1 Lapillicoccus sp.
GGTCGACGTGATGGCTCCGGAGGCCTCGTCCGACGCCCTAGTCGACGCGCTCGCGGCCCACGGGCTGGGGCTCGCCGTCGCGGCGCAGGAGGCGGGTGAGCCGGTGCGGCGCCCGAGCGACTCGCGCTCGACGGCGCGACGCCGGGCCCGCTGAGGAGCGTCGGATGGGTGTCGTGACCCCGGTCGTCCGCCCGCGACGTCTGCGGCAGAACGCCGCCGTCCGGGCGCTCGTCGCGGAGACCCGGCTCCACCCGCGCGACTTCGTGCTGCCGGTGTTCGTGCGCGAGGGCGCCAGCGAGCCGACCCCGATCTCGAGCATGCCCGGGGTCGTCCAGCACACCCTCGACTCGCTCGTCACGGAGGCGAAGGCGTGCGTCGACGCGGGGGTCGGTGGGTTCATGATCTTCGGGGTGCCGACGACCAAGGACGCGATCGGGTCGGGCGGTGACGACCCCGACGGCATCCTCAACGTCGCACTGCGGCGGGTGCGCGACGCCGTCGGCGACGACCTCGTCGTCATGGGCGACCTGTGTCTCGACGAGTTCACCGACCACGGCCACTGCGGCGTGCTCACGGCCGACGGCCGGGTCGACAACGACGCGACGCTGGAGCGGTATGCGTCGATGGCCGTGGCCCAGGCCCGCGCCGGAGCCCACGTGGTGGGCCCGAGCGGGATGATGGACGGACAGGTGCGCGTCGTGCGGTCCGCTCTCGACGAGGCCGGGTTCACCGACACCATCGTGCTGGCCTACACGGCGAAGTACGCCTCCGGCTTCTACGGGCCCTTCCGCGAGGCCGTGCAGTCGTCGCTGGAGGGCGATCGGGCCACGTACCAACAGGATCCGGCCAACTTCACGGATGCGCTGCGCGAGCTCCAGCTCGACCTCGACGAGGGCGCCGACCTCGTCATGGTCAAGCCGGCCATGACCAACCTCGACGTCATCGCAGCCGCGCGCGAGATCTCGACGGTGCCGGTCGCCGCATACCAGATATCCGGGGAGTACTCGATGATCGAGGCCGCCGCCGAGCGCGGCTGGATCGACCGGAAGCGGTGCGCGATCGAGGCGTTGACGTCGATCAAGCGGGCGGGCGCGCAGGTCGTGCTCACCTACTACGCCCGCGAGGCCGCCGGCTGGCTCTGACGCCCCACCGGACTCAGATGGGGGCCGGTTTCGGGCCCGCAACGGCGCAGAACCGGCCAGCATCTGAGTCCGGTCGGAGCGCGGCCCAGTGGGTGGGCCGCTCACTCAGGTGGCGGGGCCGACCGTCGTGACTTCGCCGGCGGTGTCGACGAGCACGCCGGCCAGGTCGTCGTGGTCCGGCAGCGTGCCCAACCAGGCCGCGGCGTCGGGCCCGCGCACGAAGGCGGCCGTCGCGTAGACGTCGGCCCAGGTGAGGCTCGGCCCGATGACCGTGGCGGAGAGCAGCCCGGTGGGCGCGGCGCCGGTAGCGGGGTCGACGATGTGCTCACCGCGGGCCGCCGTCCCCGACGTGGCCACCGCCCCGCGGCGCAGGGGGACCATGAGGAGCGTCCGGCTGCGGTCGCGGGGGTCCTCGATGCCGACCATCCAGTCGGGGGTGTCGGTGCGGGCGCAGGCGACCGCGACGTCGCCGCCGGCCGAGACGAGCGCGTCGTGCCCGCCCTCGCCGGCCCCGATGGTGGCCAACCGGTCGACGAGCGCGTCGAACGCCTGCTCCACCGCCCAGCCCTTGACCAGGCCGGTGGGGTCGAACGCCGGCTGGCCGTCCGGTCCCGGGAGCCAGGCGGAGAACGCCCCGCCGGTGCGCGCCGTCGCCTCCTCGCACAGGGCGGCGACCTCCGCTACCCGTGGGCCGGCGTCCTCGAGGCGCAGCTCGCCGCGGCGGATCCGGCTCACGGGGCTGTCCGGCTTCCAGGTGCTGAACGTCGCGTCGTCGGCGCGCAGCGCAGCGAACATCGCCAGGGCCGCCGCCTCGACCTCGGGCCCCCGGGCGCGCGGCCCGCGCACATGGACGCTCACCGGAAGCCCCATGACCGGCTCGACGAACGCGCGCCGGGGGTGGTCGATCGCATACGCGGGGCCCGAGAGGTCGGGCAGGGCGCTGGGGCCGGTCACAGGTGCGCCTGGTCGAGCGCCGACTGCAGCGACTGCACATAGCCGTCGCTCGTCACCGTGGCGCCCGAGACCGTGTCGATGGAGTCGCTCTGAGCGGTGACGACCTCCTGGTTGAGGGTGGGCACCGCGTAGGCGTTGATCTGGCGGTCGCGGGAGTTGTTCTGGGGGTACTGCACGGCCGTACTGGCGGTGATCTTCCCGCCCGCCACCGTGATCCGCACCTGGACGATGCCCCAGCGGGTGTTGACCGCGGCCCCCGTGTAGGTGCCGGTCCCGGCCGCCGCAGCGCTGGTGGGCGCTGCCGACGGGGTCGCCGCCGACGACGAGGGGGAGGACGTCGTGCCGGACGTGCCGGTGGACGGGGTAGCGCCGGAGGCGGCCGGCGAGCTCCCCGTCGAGGGGCTGGTGTCGGTGGCGCCGCCGGCCCCACTGGCGATGGCCATCTGCGAGCTCGTGCTCGTGTGGTAGCTGAAGAGCAGCACGAGGCCGCTCAGCGTGCCCATGAAGCCGAGGACGATGCGGCGCATGGCGGGTCTCCTGATGGGGGAAGGGACGGGCGGTCAGGTGGGGTCGGGGCGAGGGTAGGCGTGGGGTCGAGCCCCCGGTGCTACCAGGTGAAGCGCTCCTGGTGCACGTGCTGCGGCGGCACGCCGGCCTCCTCGGCGGCCTCGGCGACGGCGTCCATCCAGGCGCCGGCGCCGCAGATGTAGACGTCGTGCTCGGCGATGTCGGGGACGAGGTGGAGCAGCCCCTGGGCGTCGGTCAGGTGGGCGGCGGTGTGGGGGAGCCAGGAGGGGCGGTCGGGCAGACGGGACCCGAGCACGTAGAGCACGCGGGCGCCGCGGCTGTGAGCCAGGGCGTCGAGCTCGTCCTGGAACACCAGCTCCTGCTCGCTGCGGGCCCGGTAGACCAGGGTCACGTCGCCGGGCTCCTGGGGCAGCTCCTCCAGCAGCGCCCGGAGCGGGGTGACGCCGATGCCGCTGGCGAGCAGGGTCACCTTGCGGCGGGTCCGGACACCCTGGTGGAGCGTCCCGTACGGGCCTTCCACCACCACGCGCGTACCGGGCTTCAGTGCCGTCAGCTCGCGGCTGCCGTCGCCGAGGTCCTTGACGCTGATGCGCAGCGACGTGCCCGTCGGGGCGGCCGACAGCGAGTAGGGGTGACCCCGCAGCCAGCCGGGGCCGGTGAGGAAGCGCCAGGTGAAGAACTGGCCGGCCGCGACGGGCAGCCGGTCGAGGCGGCGCCCGGACATCCACACCGAGACGACGTCGGCGCTCTCGCGGGTGACCGCGGTGACCCGCAGGTCGTAGGCGAGGGTGCGATAGGCCGGCACCCCGACCCGCCAGACCAACACCGCCGCGGCGGCCGCGCCCCAGAGCCCCCACCAGTAGACGGTGGCCGCGGTGCTGGCTAGGAACTCCTGACCGGTCCACAGCTGGTGGGGCAGGGCGAGCCCGACCCCGACGTACGCGTACAGGTGCAGCAGGTGCCACGACTCGTAGCGCAGCTTCCGGCGGGCCTTCTTGATGCTCGTCACCGTGACCATGACGAGCGCGGCCGTGCCGGCGACGGCGAGCAGCATGCCGGGGTAGTCGACGACGAGGTCCCACGTCTCGGCGAAGAGGTTGCGCCCCTCCATCGCGGCGTAGCCGAAGACGATGAGCACGATGTGGGCGACCATGAGGTTGAACGAGGTGAACCCCACGAGGCGGTGCCGGCGGGCCAGCTCGTCCTGGCCGTAGGACCGCTCGACCATGGGGATCCGGGCCATGAGGAGCACCTGGATGAGCAGGAGGTCGGAGGCGACGAGCCCGGTGAGCCGGCCGAGGCTGGTCAGCCCGGCGCCGAGCTGGCCGAGGTCCTGCAGCCCGCCTCCCGCGACCCAGAGGGCGACGACGACGAGCATGCTCGCCCAGGTGAGCGCGCCGAGCGCGTCGCGCCACCACCGGGGCACCCGCCGGCGGCCGATGGGCGTGATGGGGGGCCTGAAGGAGGGCGTCGCGGAGGCGGGGTACGCGTCGTCCACGGCGGGTCGCTCGGCGGTGGCGGTCACGGCAGGCTCCTGGAGTGGCGGTGGGGGCGCTGCCCCGATGCAGCTGATCTGCCGCCTACGGTCCGGCTCCCGCCTGTGAGGCTCCTATGGGCCGCCCCGGTGGCGCATACGAACGCCCCATTCAGCGCAGGCCGAGGCTGCGCTGTCGCCGGTGCCGGGCGTCCACCGCGACCGTCCCGATCATGACGAGCCCCGTCAGCAGCCCGCACACGACCACGGGCGACTCGGGGGGCCCGACCTGTCCGAGTGCGGCCACCATGCCCACCACCCCCAGGGTGAGGGTGAACCAGCCCAGCCACAGGAAGACGTCCTCCTGGAAGACCGTGCGGAACACCAGCCAGTGCACGCCGAGGACGAGCGAGATCCAGGGCAGCGAGGCCTGCGGGAGGTGCAGCACCTGGTTGATGACGAGGCCACCACCGACGAGCGCGACGACCTCGAGCCCGATGGTGATCCAGAACGCCTGCATCTGCCGGGCGTCGGGCCGGTATGCCGCGGTGCCGGCCTTGGTGCGCAGCACGGTACGGGTGGCGAGCAGGGCCACGACGACGCCGATGCCGATGACGACCCCGGACCACGGCGACGGCAGCACGAACCCGTTGACGACGACGAAGACCACGCCGCCCACGAGGCCGATGAGGGCACCGACCTTTGCTCCGTTCATCCCGCCATCCTCTCAACCCGCCGCCGGTCGTCGTCCGTCAGGCGACCCACTCCGGTACGAGGGGGTCGCTCCCGTCGCCTCGGGTCACCCGGCCCGGGGCGACGGTCGTCACGACCGCCCGGAAGCCCTCGGCGCCCGCGACGAACTGGCGCAGCTCGCCGGGCGCCAGCACGACGGTGTCGCCGGCGGTCAGCCGCTCCTCGCGGCCTCCGACCCGCACGCTCCCGCCACCCTCGGTGAGGGACCAGACGACCTCGGCCTCGAACGCGTGCAGTGGCCCCTCGGCCCCGGGTCGCATGGCCACGAGCCACAGCGGATGCGTGGCGCCACCCTGGGTGGGCGAGGCCAGGGTCGTCATCGTGCCGTTCGGGGTGGTAGTCGTCCGCCGGGTGTCGGCGCTGACGAGCTGCATGAGGTACTCCTAAGAGAGACAATGAGATTGTCTAAATAGACAACCAGACTGTCTATCTCGCGTCAAGAGGAGTGGTCGATGGCCGCAACCCCCGGTCGGGCCTGGCCGGCCTACGAGCTGCCGCTGCTGTTGCTCGGTGCCTTTCGGGGCCTCGTCGACGAGGCCCACGGGCTGCTCGCCGAACGGGGGTTCCCGGACGCGCGCCCGGTCCACGGGTTCGCACTGCAGGCCGTCGGCGGGGGGGCGACCGCCTCCGAGGTCGCCGCCCGGCTGGGCATCACGAAGCAGGCGGCGGCGCGCACCATCGCCCTGCTGGAGGACGCCGGCTACGTCGCCCGCCGCAGTGACCCCGACGACGCCCGGCGGGTCATCGTTACCCGCACCGCCCGAGCAGAGGCGTTTCTCGGCGCCAGCGCGGAGGCGTTCGCGCAGGTCGTTACGGGATGGGAGGGGCAGATGGGACGCGGGCGTCTCGAGGCGATGCACGACGGCCTCGCCCGGGTGGCCGGGGCGGGCGGCCGCCTCGACCTCGCCGGGTGGCTCGGCCCGAGCTCCTGACCCCGTGGACGACCGAGCCCGCGGGCCAGGTCGCGGGTCATGTCGCATCTGCTGTCGTCCGAACAGCACGGGACGCGACATGACGTGCGACATGAGCACGTATGCGTGCGGCAGCGTGCGGTGCGTTCCCCGGTCGGGCGGGGGCCGAGCGGCTACCGTCGTCGGGTGCGTCCCGACCGATCCCGTCGACCCGTCGACCCGTCGCGGGGCGGTGACCGGTGAACCCGGCCTCGCTGGGATCGCTCCTCCTGGTGATGGTCGTGGCCGCGCTGGCCCCCATCGTGTCGCGGCTCGTCCCGGGCCGGCCGCCGCAGGTGCTGTTCCTCATCCTCGGCGGGGTCGTCATCGGTCCCCACGTCCTGGGGTTCGCCAGCGGTGACGACGTCCAGCTGCTCGCCGACCTGGGGCTGGGCTTCATCTTCCTGCTCGCGGGGTACGAGCTCGACCCCAGCGTTCTCCGGGAGCGGGCCGGGCGGCAGGCGATCGTGGCCTGGTTCATCAGCGCGGGCCTGGCGATCGGCGTCGTCGGGGCCCTGGCCGCCGTCGGGTTCGTGCGCGCGTTCGTCCCGGTGGCGATCGGGCTGACCACCACCGCACTCGGCACGCTGCTGCCGATCATGCGGGAGCAGAAGATGCTGGGCGGGAGCTTCGGCCGCCTCATCCTCGCGGCCGGCGTCGCGGGGGAGCTGCTGCCCATCCTCGCCATCTCGTTGTTCCTCGGCGCGGAACAGACCTGGTGGGAGGCGCTGGTCATCGCGTCGATCGCCGGCCTCGCGGTGGCGATCGCGTGGGTCGTCCGGCTCGTGTCGCGCACCCCCCTCGCCCGCATCGTCATGGAGAAGCGGCACGACACCTCTCAGGCCACCCTGAGGATCACCGTCGTGCTGCTCGTGGGTCTGCTCCTCGTGACGCGGCAGTTCGGCATCGAGGCGGCACTCGGGGCGTTCTTCGCCGGCATGGTCCTGCGCCGCAGCGCGACGGGCGAGGAGCGGCACGCCTTCGAGGAGAAGCTCGACGCCGTCGGCTACGGCATCTTCATCCCGGTGTTCTTCATCAGCTCCGGGATGGGGCTCGACATCGGCTCGATCGCTGCCGACCCGCTCCGGCTCGTGGTCTTCCTCGTGCTGTTGCTCGTGGTGCGCGGCGTCCCGGGGTTCCTCGTCTACCGCTCCAGCCTGCAGCGGCACGAACGCTACGAGGCGGTCCTCCTCACCGCGACCGCGCTCCCCCTGCTCGTCGCGATCGCCGAGGTCGGCCTGGACTCCGGATTCATGCTGCCGGAGAACGCGGCCGCACTGGTCGGGGCCGGCGTGCTGTCCGTCGCCCTCTTCCCCCTGCTGGCCATCCGCATCCGCCGCCGAGCGGACGCTGCGGCTGCGGCCGACGGGACGTCGGTGCCCGTTCCCACCGACTGACCGGCGGGTATGCCGTGATCCCGACCGAGCTCAGATGCTGCCGGGTTTCCCCGCCGGGAGGGCGCAGACCCCGCCAACATCTGAGTTCGGTCGGTCAGCGCGCGTCGGCCAGGTGCTGGCGGATGACGTCGGCGTAGTCGGTGTCGGCGGTCAGACCGAGGCGGGCGGCCCGTTCGGAGTCGAAGCGGGCGGGCCAACCGGCCACGATGTCGGTGACGGCCTGGTCGGGCGTCCAGTCGATGAGGGCGACGGCCTCGGCGCCGCCGACCTCGTCGAGCGCGGCCACCATCTGCGCCACCGTCAGCTCCAGCGCCGGCAGGGCGAACGCGGTCGGCGGTCCCCACTCGGACGCCGACGTGGTCAGGGCCGCGAGCAACCCTTCGAGGGTGCGCCGGGGCGACGACAGGGCCACCCGCGTCTCTGCGGGCACCGGGCATACCGCTCGCTCGCCGTTCAGCGGCTCACGGACGATGCCGCTGAGGAACCCGGAGGCAGCGGCGTTGGGCCGACCCGGCCGCACGCTCACGGTCATGAGCCGCACGCAGCGTCCGTCGACGAAGCCCTTGCGCGTGTAGTCGGCGACGAGCTGCTCGACGACGAGCTTCTGGATGCCGTAGCTGCTGCGCGGGGTCGGCAGCGTCGTGTCGGTGACGACCTCGGGCAGCGCCTGCCCCGGCCACGCCCCGTAGACGGCGAGCGAGCTGGCGAACACGAGGAGCGGGCGGGTGCCGAGCGCCCGGGCGGCCTCTAGGAGGAGCCGCGAGCAGTCGACGTTGGCGCGCATACCGAGGTCGAAGTCCTGCTCGCACTCGCTGCTCACCGCCGCCGCAAGGTGGTAGACCGCCGACGCCCCGTCGAGCAGGCCGGCGTCGCCCGCGAGCAGCTCGAGGAGGTCACCGGTGACGACCTCGACGCGGTGGTCGCTCGCGAGGTCGTCGGGCGGCGGGAACCGGTCGACGAGGGTGAGGCGCTCGAGCCGGGTGGCCGGCGCGCCCGCGAGGCTGAGCCGGTCGGCCCCGAGCAGGGCCCGCGACAGCAGGGTGCCGAGGAAGCCGGCGGCTCCGGTGACGACGACATGCACGAGGCGACCTCCATGGGCGCGGACGGCGACGGACAG
>JBDSYO010000308.1:0-4144 GCA_039925625.1 Lapillicoccus sp.
TACGTCATCCACCCCCGGGCCGGTGCGCATCTCGACGGTCCCGGCTGGCTCGACGCGTGGATGCAGTACGACTCGAACTGGTACTACGGCATCGCGACGGTCGGGTACTCCTACGTGCCCGGCCAGCAGTCGTCGATCGCCTTCTTCCCGACCTACCCGATGCTCGTGCGCGGGGTGTCGTTCCTCTTCGGGGGCGACGCCCAGATCGCCGGCAGCGTCGTCACCGTCCTGGCCGGGGCCGCCGCTGCCGCCCTCTTCGCCCTCTGGACCTCGACGCGGCTCTCCGCCTCCGGCACGCGTACCTCCGTCCTGCTCCTCCTGCTCTACCCCTACACGTTCTTCATCGTGGCGACGATGTACGCCGACGCGGTCTTCCTGCTGACGGTGATCGGCGCGTTCGTGCTTCTCGAGCGGGGCCACCCCTGGCTGGCGGGCCTCGTCGGCGCGCTCGCCACCGCCGGCCGGCCCGTCGGGATCGCGGTCGCGGTCGGGCTCGTCGTCCGCCTGCTCGAGATCCGGGCCCAGGCCCGGGAGGGGCGGGATCGGGTGGCCTTCCCGGACGTGGTGCAGTCCCTGCGTCACCTCCGGCTGCGCGACGTCGGGGTGCTCGTGTCGGGCCTCGGATTCGTCGGCTGGTGCACCTACCTGTGGCTGTCGTTCGGCGACCCGCTCGCCTTCCTCGCGGCCGAGGCGGCCCCCGGCTGGGACCAGGGCAGCGGGCCTCGCACGTGGTTCAAGATCGCCTTCCTCGGACAGCTGCTCCACGGCCCGCTCGACCTCAAGCTTGCTCTCGGGATCCAGGCCCTGTTCTGCCTCGCGGCGCTGCTCCTGCTGCGCCGGGTCTGGCGGCGGTTCGGGTGGGGCTACCTCGCCTTCTGCGCGGTCGTGCTCGCCATCCCGCTGCTCGGCACCAAGGACTTCATGGGCACCGGCCGCTACCTGCTCGCCGCCTTTCCGGTCATAGCGGCCGCAGGCGACCTACTCTCCTCGTCGGCGCACCGCCGCTGGCTGCGTCCTCTCGTCCTGTCCGTCTTCGCGATCGGCCTCCTCGTGGGGACGTCGCTCTACGCCCGGGGGTACGAGGTCTCATGATCCCAGCGCTCGAACCCGAGCACTTCGCCAAGCTGTCGATCTTCTTCCCGATGTGGAACGAGGAGGACTACATCCACCGGGCTGTGGGCGCGGCAACGGAGGTGTGCGAGCAGCTCGTCGCCGACGGAGAGGTCGGGGACTACGAGATCATTATCGTCGACGACGCCTCCACCGACGCGACGCCCGAGCTCGCCGACGAGATCGCCGGCGCCGACCCTCACGTCAAGGTCGTGCACCACGCCGTGAACCGCAAGCTCGGCGGCAGCATCAAGACGGGGTATGCCGCGGCCACCGGCGACCTCGTCCTCTACACCGACGCCGACCTCCCGTTCGAGATGCGCGAGCTGGCCCGCGCGATCCGGGTGATGCGCTACTACGAGGCCGACATGGTCTGCGCCTACCGGCTCGACCGCACCGGCGAGGGACTGCGGCGCGCCGTCTACTCCTGGGGCTACAACTGGATGATCCACCTCGCCTTCAACCCGCGGCTGCGCGACATCAACTTCGCCTTCAAGCTCTGCCGTCGGCGCGTGCTCGACCACATCGAGCTGGTGAGCGAGGGGTCGTTCATCGACGCCGAGCTGAGCATCCGGGCCCAGCGGCTCGGCTTCCACATCGTCCAGATCGGGGTCGACTACTTCCCTCGGACCCGAGGCATCTCGACGCTGTCCTCGCCGGCCGTCATCGGCACCATGCTCAAGGAGATGCGCGGGCTGCGCCGCCAGCTGAAGACGGTCACCCCGGTCGTCGACCGGTGACCGCGGGGCCCCCCTCGACCGCGACCCGGCTGGACGTCACCGCCGACGACCTCGGCCTGACGGAGGGCGTCAACCGGGCGGCCGTCCGGGCCCACGTCGAAGGGATCGTCACCGCCACCTCGCTGCTGGCCGTCGGCCGGGCGTTCGACCACGCCGTGGCCCTGCTCCGCTCGCACCCGAGCCTCGACGTCGGCGCCCACCTGGCCATCGTCGGCGAGGACCCGCCGCTGCTCCTCCCCACCGAGGTGCCCACCCTGGTCGACCGGCGCGGCCGGTTCCCGCTCTCCTACCGGACGGTCTGCGCGCGGGCGGCCGCCGGGCGGCTCGACCCCGACGACGTCCGCCGCGAGATGGGCGCGCAGCTGGAGCGGATCCGGGCCACCGGCCTCCCGGTCAGCCACGTCGACACCCACCAGCACACCCACCTCTGGCCCCTGGTCGGTCGCGTCGTCGCCGACCTCGCGCGGGAGGCGGAGGTGCCCTGGGTCCGCCTGCCCGCCAGCCGGGCGCGCGGCCCGGTCGGCGTCGTCGTACGCCGCCTGCGGACCCAGCTGGCGCGTGAGCTGCACGCCGCCGGACGCCACTCCACCGCGGCATACGCTGGACTCGACGAGGCCGGGCGGATGGACTCCGACCGGTTCGCCGGGGTGGTACGGCTCGTGTCCAGCGCGCCGACGGCCGAGATCAACACCCACCCGGGAGAGCCCGACGACCCGGACCTGACCCGGTTCACCTGGAACTACCGCTGGAAGGACGAGCTGAGCATGCTGACCGACTCCCGGACCCGTGCCCTGGTACGCGACGAGGGCTTGCGGCTCGTGGCCTTCCGCGACCTGACGCAGGAGCCCGGGCGATGACCCTGCTCGGCAGCCGACGCCCCGACCGGGCGGGCAAGCAGGCCCTCTCCCGCTACCGGGACGGCACCCGCGCGGCCCGCCTGCACACGATGGTCCGCTGGTGGAGCGCGCCGTTCCCCGCCATCGAGGACGCTCTGCCCCCCACCGGGCGGATCCTCGAGATCGGCTGCGGCCACGGGCTCTTCTCGACGTATGCCGCCCTGGCCCAGCCGGGCCGCAAGGTCCACGGCGTCGACATCGACCCCGACAAGATCCGCGACGCGCAGGCCTCGGTGCGCGGGGGCGACGACCGGCTCAGCTTCGCGCTGGCCCCGTCCGGCGCGGTGCCCGAGGGCCCCTGGGACGGCGTCGTGATCGTCGACGTGCTCTACCTGCTGAGCGAGGCCGACCAGCGCGCGCTGCTCGAGGAGGCCCTGGCCACCCTCGCCCCCGGTGGCGTCCTCGTCGTCAAGGAGATGGCGCTGCAGCCGGCGTGGAAGGCCCGCTGGAACACGACGCAGGAGACCCTCGCGGTCAAGCTGCTCGGCATCACCGAGGGCCACGACTTCACGTTCGTCCCCCCGGACCGGATCGCGGAGTGGCTGACCGCGAAGGGGGCGACGGTGCGCGACCGGAGGGTCGACCGCGGCCGGCTGCACCCCCACCACCTCATCGTCGCCCAGGTGCCGTGACGGCCGGTCCGGGCGGCTCGGCCTACACCGTCGACCCCCGCGTGGACGCCTACATCGACGCCCTCCCCGAGTGGCAGCAGGCGATCTGCCGGCAGGTGCGCGACCTCGTCCACGCCGCCGACCCCGAGGTCGAGGAGACGGTCAAGCGCACGGTGCAGCCCTACTTCGTGCTGAAGGGCAACATCTGCGCCCTCCTGGCCGCCCGCGACCACGTCAACGTCTTCCTCTACGACGGGGGCATCGTGCCCGACCCGGAGGGGATCATCACCGCGGGCCATGACAACCAGACCGCGCGCACCGTGGGCGTCCGGGAGGGCGAGACGCTGAACGCCCCCGCGCTGCTGGCGATGTTCCGTCAGGTCATCGCCGACAACCGGGCCGGCGGCTGGCGGGTCATCAAGAAGAACGCCGCCCGCTAGGTCCGGACGGGACGGGTCAGCCCGGCTCGTCGGCGAGGTCCATGCGTACCGACACCGGCTCCGTCTCCTTGCGGGCGCTGCGCCCGGCGCGCAGCGCGGCGAGGTGGCGCGCCAGCCGGGCGTGGTCGGCCCGGGGTACCCGCAGCAGCACCTGCACCAGCGGCGCCCCCGGCGCGGCCCCTCCGTCCTCCGGACCCGGGCGGGCGGAGCGGAACGGCAACGGCCCCAGCCGCTCCACGGCGCCGAGGTCGGCCAGCTCCAGCGCCGCGCCGACCGCCGCCCGCGGGCCGACGACCTGCGCCATGGTGACCGTCGGCGGCAGGGCCAGCTCGGCCCGCTCCGCGAGC
>JBDSYO010000309.1:0-4570 GCA_039925625.1 Lapillicoccus sp.
CGGTTGCGGGCCGGTCGACTACCTGGGCTCCCTGGGCTGGCTCGGCGCCGACGTCTGGTTCGGGCACGGCATCCATCTCGACGACACGGACATCCGCACCATGGCCGACACGCACACGGGCGTCGCCCACTGCCCCTCGTCGAACGCCCGCCTGGGGGCCGGCATCGCCCGCGTCCGGGCGCTGCGGGACGCCGGGGTGCCCGTGGGTCTCGGGGTCGACGGCGCCGCCTCCAACGAGTCGAGCTCCCTGCTCGAGGAGGCCCGGCACGCGCTCCTGTTCGCCCGCGCGACCGGCGGGCCGCAGGCGCTCACGGTGCGCGACGCCCTGGAGGTCGCCACGATCGGTGGCGCCCGGGTGCTCGGCTGGGACGACCAGATCGGGTCGATCGAGGTCGGCAAGCAGGCCGACCTCGCCGTGTGGCGGCTCGACGGCCTCGCCCACGCCGGCGTCGTCGACCCGGTCGCCGGGCTCATCCTCGGCGACCGCCCGCCCCTCGACCTCCTCCTCGTCGCCGGCCGTCCTGTGGTCCGGGGGGACCGGCTCGTGCGCGTGGACGAGGTCGACCTCGCGGCCCGGGCCGCCCGCGAGACCCGAGCCCTGCTCACGCGCGCCGGGGTGGCGTCGTGACCCTCGAGCAGCGGATGATCGAGCCGACGGCCGCGCGACAGGAGATCCCATGACCACGACCACCGTGTCCACCGCGAACGGGACGGCGGCGGCCCCAGAGGTCCCGAGCGTCACCGTCAACGGCCGGCCCTGCTCGCTCGCCGGCGTGGCCGCCAACACGACCGCGCTCGCCTGGCTGCGCGACACGGGACTCACGGGGGCCAAGGAGGGCTGCGCCGAGGGCGAGTGCGGAGCCTGCTCCGTGCTCGTGGCCCGCCCGGCCTACGACACCGACGGGCCGGAGCAGCGGACGCAGTGGACGGCGGTCAACGCCTGCCTCATCCCCGTCGCCACGCTCGACGGCCAGGAGGTCGTCACGGCCGAGGGGCTCGGCACCTCACGCGACCTGCACCCCGTGCAGCACGAGATGGCGGTGCGCGGCGGCTCGCAGTGCGGCTACTGCACCCCGGGCTTCGTCTGCAGCATGGCCGCGGAGTACTACCGGGCCGACCGCGCGCCCGACGAGGCGCCGGCCCCCGAGCACGGCGCCAACGGGTTCGACCTGCATGCCCTGAGCGGCAACCTCTGTCGGTGCACCGGCTACCGGCCCATCCGCGACGCCGCCTACGCCCTCGGTCTGCCGCCGGCCGACGACCCGCTCGCCGCGCGCCTCGACGCCGCGCCGCCGCCCGCGCGCCGTACCCGCGTCAGCGCCGACGACGGCGAGTTCGCCCGTCCCGCAACGCTCGCCGAGGCGACCACGCTGATGGCGGAGCACCCCGACGCCGTGCTCGTGGCCGGGTCCACCGACTGGGGCGTCGAGGTCAACATCCGCGGCGTCCGCGCCGCCTACGCGATCGCCATCGACCGGCTGCCGGAGCTGCGCACCCTCGAGGTCCACCCGCACAGCGTCGTGGTGGGTGCCGCGCTCACCCTCACCGAGATCGAGCATCGGCTGGGCGGTCGGATCCCGTTGCTGGACCAGGTCTTCCCGCAGTTCGCCTCGCGCCTCATCCGCAACGGCGCGACGCTCGGCGGCAACCTCGGCACCGGCTCCCCGATCGGCGACACCCCACCCGCGCTCCTGGCGCTGGAGGCCTCCTTGCTCCTGGCCTCCACGGACGGCGAGCGCGAGGTGGCCCTGGCCGACTACTTCACGGGGTACCGGACCAGTGTCCGCCGCCCCCACGAGCTCATCCGGGCGGTGCGGATCCCCCTGCCGCTGGCCGGGACCACGGCGTTCCACAAGATCGCCAAGCGTCGCTTCGACGACATCTCCAGCGTCGCCGTGGCGTTCTGCCTCGATGTCGTCGACGGCGAGATCGTCAAGGCGCGCGTCGGCCTCGGCGGCGTCGCGGCCACCCCGCTGCGCGCCCTGGCCACCGAGCGTGCCCTCGAGGGTCGGACCTGGGACCGCTCCACCGTCCGCGAGGCCGCTTCCGTCCTGCGCGCCGAGGGCACACCACTCGACGACCACCGGGCCAGCGCTGCGTTCCGCACGGCCATGCTGGGCACGGCGCTTCTGAAGCTCCACGCCGATCACCACCGCACCGAGAGGACGGCGGACGCATGAGCGCACTTTCCGAACGCCCAGCGAACCCCGTTGTCGGAGAGGCAATCCCGCACGAGAGTGCCGCTCTCCACGTCACCGGGGAGGCGCTCTACACGGACGACCTCGTCGGGCGCACCAAGGACTGCCTGCACGCCTGGCCGGTGCAGGTCATGGTCGCCCACGCCCGCCTCATCCACCTCGACGTCGCGCCCGCCCTGTCGGTGCCGGGCGTCGTCCGGGTGCTCACCGCCGCCGACGTGCCCGGCGTCAACGACGCCGGCATCAAGCACGACGAGCCCCTCTTCCCCGACGAGGTCATGTACTACGGGCACCCGGTGGCGTGGGTGCTCGGCGAGACGCTCGAGGCGGCTCGCCTCGGTGCGCTCGCGGTGCTGGTGGAGGCGGACCCGCTGCCCTCCCTCGTCACGGTGCGCGAGGCCATCGCCGCCCAGAGCTTCCAGGGCGGGCAGCCGCGGATGGAGCGCGGCGACGTCGACGCCGGCTTCGCGGCAGCGGAGCACGTCTTCTCGGGCGAGCTCGAGTTCGCGGGCCAGGAGCATTTCTACCTCGAGACCCACTGCGCCCTGGCCCTCGTCGACGAGAACGGCCAGATCTTCGTGCAGAGCAGCACCCAGCACCCGTCGGAGACGCAGGAGATCGTCGCGCACGTCCTCGGACTGCACAGCCACAGCGTCACGGTGCAGTGCCTTCGGATGGGCGGTGGCTTCGGCGGCAAGGAGATGCAGCCTCACGGGTATGCCGCGATCGCCGCCCTCGGGGCGACGCTCACGGGCCGCCCCGTGCGGCTGCGGCTCAACCGCACGATGGACATGACGATGTCGGGGAAGCGGCACGGGTTCCACACCGCATGGCGCGTCGGCTTCGACGGCGACGGACGGCTCGTCGCCCTCGACGCGACCCTGACCTCGGACGGCGGGTGGAGCCTCGACCTCTCCGAGCCCGTTCTCGCGCGTGCGCTATGCCACATCGACAACGCCTACTGGATCCCCCACGTGCGGGTGAACGGGCGGATCGCCAAGACCCACAAGACGTCCCAGACGGCGTTCCGGGGGTTCGGTGGGCCCCAGGGCATGATCGTCATCGAGGACATCCTCGGCCGGTGCGCTCCCCTGCTGGGAGTCGACGCGCCCACCCTGCGCCGCCGCAACTTCTACGTCGCGGGGCAGTCGACGCCGTACGGCCAGCCGGTGCGCCACCCCGAGCGGGCCGCCGCCGCCTGGGACCAGGTCGTCGAGACCGGTGCCGTGGTGCGACGGCTGGAGGAGGTCGCCGGGTTCAACGCGAGCCATGACGACGTCAAGCGCGCCATCGGCATCACCCCGGTGAAGTTCGGGATCTCCTTCAACCTCACCGCGTTCAACCAGGCCGGCGCTCTGGTGCACGTCTACAAGGACGGCTCGGTGCTCATCAACCACGGCGGCACCGAGATGGGCCAGGGACTGCACACGAAGATGCTCCAGGTGGCGGCGACCACACTCGGCGTCCCGCTGAGCACCGTGCGTCTCGCGCCGACGCGCACCGACAAGGTGCCCAACACCTCGGCCACCGCGGCGAGCTCCGGAGCCGACCTCAACGGCGGGGCCGTCAAGAACGCCTGTGAGCAGATCAAGGCGCGGCTGCTCGACGTCGCCGCCCAGACGCTGGGCATCTCGCCCCACGACGTCCGCCTCGAGAACGGCGAGGCGCGGGGGGTCGCCTACACGAGCGAGCGCATCCCGTGGGGCGAGCTGGTGCGTACGGCCTACTTCCGCCGGGTCCAGCTCTTCGCCGCGGGCTACTACCGCACCGAGGGACTGCACTGGGACTCCAGCACCATGCAGGGCGAGCCGTTCAAGTACTTCGCCTACGGCGTCGCCGCCACGGAGGTCGAGGTGGACGGGTTCACCGGCGCCTACCGCACGCGACGCGTCGACATCGTGCACGATGTCGGCGACAGCCTGTCGCCCCTGGTCGACATCGGCCAGATCGAGGGCGGGTTCGTCCAGGGCGCCGGCTGGCTGACCCTCGAGGACCTGCGCTGGGACGAGAGCGACCGCCCGACCCGGGGACGGCTGGCCACGCAGGCGGCGAGCACCTACAAGCTGCCGAGCTTCTCGGAGATGCCCGAGGTCTTCAACGTCGCCCTCCTCGAGCAGGCGCACGAGGACGGCGCGGTCTACGGCGCCAAGGCGGTCGGCGAACCCCCGCTCATGCTCGCCTTCTCGGTGCGCGAAGCGCTGCGTGAGGCCGCGGCGGCGTTCGGCCCCGCCGGCACCAGCGTCGACCTCGCGTCGCCGGCCACGCCCGAGGCCGTCTACTGGGCGCTCGAGCAGGCCCGGCGCGGCACGGAGCACGGTCACCTCGTCGCGGGGACCCCGGGCGTAGTCCCTGACCAGCCCGACGGCGGCACG
>JBDSYO010000310.1:0-5808 GCA_039925625.1 Lapillicoccus sp.
GCACCTCGCCACGACCGCACGCGGCTGGCTGGCCGACGACCCCACGGCGCAGGTCGCGCTGATGGGCGACTGGAACATCGCGCCCCGCGACGAGGACGTGTGGAGCATGGAGTTCTACCTCGACAAGTCCCACGTGTCGCCGGGCGAGCGGGCGGCGTTCCAGGACGTGGTCGACGCCGGGTTCGAGGATGTCGTGCGGCCGCACGCCCCGGGGCCCGGCACTTTCACCTACTGGGACTACCAGCAGCTGCGGTTCGCCAAGAAGCAGGGGATGCGGATCGACTTCGTCCTCGCGTCGGCCGCGCTGGCGAGGCGGGTCGACGGCGCCGTCATCGACCGCGAGGAGCGCAAGGGCAAGGGCGCCTCCGACCACGCCCCCGTGGTCGTCCAACTCTCCGACTGAGAGCACCGCGCGCGGCTACCCTGAGGGATGTCGATGCGTCGGGGGGCGCCAGCACCACCGCAGGAGATCCGGTTCTGCCGGTCCGCGGACGGGGTGCGCATCGCGTATGCCGTCCACGGCACCGGCCCTCCGCTCCTGGTCTCGACGTGCTGGCTCAGCCACCTCCAGTACGACTGGGAGAGCCCGGTCTGGCGGCACTTCCTCGCCGACCTCGGCCGGTTCGCGACGATCATCCGCTTCGACGAACGCGGGCACGGCCTGTCCGACTGGGACGTGACCGACCACTCCCTCGATATGCGGATCGCCGACCTCGAGGCGGTGGCCGACGACGCCGGCTTCCCGCGGTTCGCCCTCATGGCCATGGCCCAGGGCGGCCCGGTCGCCATCCGGTATGCCGCGGCCCACCCGGACCGGGTCACCCGGCTCGTGTTCTACGGCAGCTACGCCGACCCGCGGCTGGACGCGTCGGATGAGGACGACGAGCTCGAGGCGACGTTCGACCAGATGGTCAAGGTGGGCTGGGCCCGTCCGGAGTCGACCTTCCGCCGGGTGTTCACCTCGCTGATGATCCCCGACGCCACCGAGGAGCAGATGCGCTGGCTCGACGAGCTGCAGCGGGTGTCGGTGTCCGCGACCGTCGCCTACACCGCGCGGCGGCAGCGGCGGGAGCAGGGCGCCAGCGAGTGCCTCGACGCCCTCGACGTGCCGACCCTGGTCCTGCACTCCCGGGGCGACCGGATGAACGAGTTCGACTACGGCCGCTTCCTCGCGACATCGATCCGGGGCGCCCGGCTCGTGCCCCTCGACAGCCAGAACCACATCGTCCTCGAGCACGAGCCCGCCTGGTCGGTGCTCGTGCAGGAGCTGGAGCAGTTCCTCCGGGCCGACGGCGCGGCGCCCCCCTCCACGGGCGCCGACAGCCTCTCCACCCGGGAGCGCGAGGTGCTCGCCCTGGCCGCCCAGGGCCTCGACAACGACGCCATCGCCCGCACGCTGACCCTGAGCGTGCGCACCGTCGAACGGCACCTCCAGAACGTCTACGTCAAGCTCGGCCTCCAGGGCCGCACGGCCCGGGCCGCCGCGGTGGCCCGGCTCCTCACCTCGGCCTGAGCGACGCGTACGCGTAGTCGTGCGTCGGTCGGGCACCGGCCCGGTTGGGTGCCTCCACCGATGTGCGCCACTGCTGCTGGTCCCTACCGTCGGTGCATGACCACACACCCGAGCACCCAGACCACCCCGCCCCTCACTCTCGACCCGGTCAAGACCAAGCACCGCGCCATGTGGGCGCTGGGCGACTACGACGCCGTGGCGACCGAGGTCATCCCGGCGCTCGGCGAACGGGTGGTGCGGGCGGCCGGCCTCGCGGCGGGCGACCGGGTGCTCGACGTCGCCGCCGGTTCCGGCAACGCGAGCCTGCCCGCCGCCCGGGCCGGCGCGACCGTCGTCGCCTCCGACCTCACGCCCGAGCTCCTCGAGACCGGCCGGCAGCGCAGTGCCGCCGAGGGCCTCGACATCACCTGGGCCGAGGCCGACGCGGAGCACCTGCCCTACGCCGACGGCGAGTTCGACACGGTGCTGTCGGTGGTGGGCGTGATGTTCGCCCCGTTCCACCAGCCGGTAGCCGACGAGCTGATGCGGGTGACCCGCAGCGGCGGCACCATCGCCCTCGCCAACTGGACCCCGCAGGGGTTCATCGGCCAGATGTTCGCCGCGATGAAGCCGTATGCCGCGGCCCCGCCGCCCGGTGCCTCGCCCGGCCCCCTGTGGGGCACCGAGGAGCACGTGCGCGAGCTCTTCGGCGACCGCGTCTCGGACCTCCATGCGGCCCGAGAGCCGTTGTCGGTCAACCGGTTCGCGACCGGAGTCGAGTTCCGGGACTTCTTCAAGGCGCGCTACGGCCCCACCATCGCGGCATACCGCAACATCGCCGACGACCCGGAGCGGACCGCCGAGCTCGACCAGGTGCTCGCCGACCTCGGCGACCGCTCCATCGTGGACGGCGCGATGGCGTGGGAGTACCTGCTGGTGGTGGCCACCCGCGCCTGACCCCATCCGTCACACCTTTATCGAGTGACCCGATAAAGGTGCGCTTCGCTGGAGAACCGTTGTCCGGTGAAGCGGACCTTTATCGGGTCACCCGATAAAGAGGCGTTCCCTTGTGCCGCCTCACGTGACGGGACAAGGTGGAGCGGTGAGCAAAGGCGCTGCGAGAACCGAGTCATCCCCCGCGCCCCAGCCCCGGACCCCCGAGGACATCCGCAACGTCGTGCTCGTGGGTCCGGGCGGAGCCGGGAAGTCCACGCTGTTCGACCATCTGGTCGCGGCCCGCGTCCCGGGCCGGCGGCCCCACGAGGGCGAGCGCGACCGCTCCGTCGGGCTTTCCGTGGCGGCGTTCGAGAGCAACGGCCTCACGGTCAACCTCATCGACGCACCGGGGTCGCCGGACTTCGTAGGCGAGCTGCGGGCCGGCCTGCGCGCCGCCGACGCGGCCGTCTTCGTCGTGTCGGCCGCCGACGAGATCGACGGGGCGACGGCCCTGCTCTGGCAGGAGCTGGCCGCCGTCGGCCTTCCCCGCGCGATCGCCGTGAGCAAGCTCGACCTGCCCCGCTCCGACTACGACGACACCATCGCGCGCTGCCAACGGGTCTTCGGTGACGCGCAGGCGCTCTACCTGCCGCTCCACGACGCCGACCGCGCCGTCGTCGGGTCGGTGGGGCTGCTCAGCCAGCGGGCCTTCGACTCGACCAGCGGCGAGCGGGTGGAGCGCGACCCCGACCCCGGTGAAACCGCCGCGGTCGCGGAGCGCCGCGGGCCGCTCATCGAGGCGATCATCGAGGAGTCGGAGGACGACACGCTCCTCGACCGCTACCTCGAGGGGGAGGAGATCTCCACCGGCACCGTCGTCGAGGACCTCAAGGTGGCGATCGGCAAAGGTTCGTTCTTCCCCCTCGTGCCCATCTCGCCCGCGACCGGGGTGGGGTTGGAGGAGCTGCTCGAGGTCATCGAGCAGGGCTTCCCGTCACCAGCGGGCCGCCCGGTGCCCGCGGCATACTCGCCGGTCGGCGCAAGCCTGCCCGCGGCGACCTGCGACCCCGACGGCCCCCTGCTGGCGGAGGTGTTCCGCACCACCAGCGATCCCTACATCGGGCGCCTGTCGCTGGTGCGCGTCTTCTCGGGCCGGCTACGACCTGACGACGTCGTGCACGTGTCGGGGCACCTCGGGGAGTTCGTCGCCCGGCGCGGTGGCCACCCGGTGGAGGGGCACGGCGACCACGACGACGACGAGCGGGTGGGCCCCCTGAGCTCGCCGCTCGACGACGCCACCCGGCCCCGGGGCCCGGCGATCGCCGGGGAGATCGTCCTCGTGAGCAAGCTGAGCCACGCCGAGACGTCCGACACGCTCTCGGCCAAGGACCGGCCGGCCCTCGTCGAACCGTGGGTCCTGCCGGACCCGTTGCTGCCCATCGCGATCCACGCCTCCAACAAGCGCGACGAAGACAAGCTCGCCCAGGCTCTGCAGCGCGTCGTCGCCGAGGACGTGACCATGCGCATGGAGCACAACCCCGAGACGCACCAGGTCGTCCTCTGGACCATGGGGCAGGCCCATGTCGACGAGATCCTGTCGCGGCTGCGGCAGCGCCACGGCGTCGAGGTGGAGGCGGAGCCGTTCCGCACGGCGCTGCGCGAGACGTTCGTGCGCACGTGCTCCGTGCAGGGCCGCCACGTGAAGCAGTCGGGCGGGCACGGCCAGTATGCGGTGTGCCGCCTCGAGATCGAGCCGCTCGAGCGGGGCGCGGGGATCGAGTTCGTCGACAAGGTGGTGGGCGGGTCGGTGCCCCGCCAGTTCGTCCCGTCGGTGGAGAAGGGCGCCCGGATACAGCTGGAGAAGGGCGTGCTGTCGGGCTACCCGGTCGTCGACGTGCGGATCACGCTCACCGACGGGAAGGCGCATTCGGTGGACTCGTCCGACATGGCGTTCCAGACGGCGGCGGCGCTGGCCCTCAAGGAGGCGGCCAACGAGGCCACGGTGTCGCTGCTCGAGCCCATCGACCACGTCGACATCACCGTCGGCGACGAGCACCTCGGCGCGGTCATGTCCGACCTACGGGGCCGGCGCGGGCACGTCCTCGGCACCGAACCGGCGGACGCGTCCGGGCGTACCGTCGTGCACGCCGAAGTACCGCAGGTGGAGCTGTCGCGCTACCCCGTCGACCTTCGCTCGGTCTCGCACGGGACGGGCGTCTTCACCCGCGCGCTGCTGCGCTACGACTACATGCCCGCCGACCGCGCCAAGGACCAGCTCGCCGCCGTCTGAGACCGACCTGCGACACGAAGGAGCGTTGTGGCCCTGATCGGGGCCACAACCCTCCTATGCCTCTCGCCGCACGACGCAGCCGCTGCGGCGACAGGGGTGGATCCGCCCCCGCCATCCCCGCGTCGCGAGCACCTCACTCATCTCCACTGCCAGCGCGCACGGCGTCACGGCGACGTCGGTCCAGAACGCCCGCACCGTCAGCCAGCCGCGGGTAGCGCTCCGCCGGTCGCGCACTCCGTCGCCCACCCGGGCGGCTCCCGCGTGACCGAGCCGACCGTCGAGCTCGAGCAGCACCCGCTCGGCGTCATAGGCGACATCGTGGAAGCGGATCCCTTGAACGACGGTCGCCGCCTGCGCACGGCCTCCAGGCAAGCCGTGGGCGCGCGCCACGTCGCGGATGAACCGCACCTCCATGACGCTCTCGGCCCCGCCGGCCATGTCGGCGAGCACGTCTGCCATCAGTGCCCGCCGGCGGTGGCGGCCACGCTCGGCCAGCGCGGCACGCAGCGCCGCCTCGGTCGTCAACCCTCGGTGGAAGGCGGTACCGAGCAGGGCCAGGACGTCGTCCGGAGTGCCCAGCTCAGCGATGTCGAGGACGGTGGCCGTCGCGGTCGTGCGCCACGGCCAGTGCAGCGGGTCGACGTCCTGGTCCGCACCGACCCGACGCCGCACCGTCACCCCCGAGGGGGCGGCCACCCGCCGGCTCTGGTCCACCAGCAGGTCGACTCCCCGGGGCGCGTCGCGCACGAGCCCGTGCAGGTGGCCCGCGGTTCGGTGGGAGAACGCGGACCCCGGAACCGCGAGCTGCGCCGCCAAGGCGCCGGTATGCCAGTCGTCCCGTCCGGGTCGCGTCTGGTAGACCCCTGGGTGCACCCGCACCCAGACCCCGCGCTCCACACGCCAGCGCACCGCCTTGCCGCTCATCCCGGCGCCGAGGCATTGGACCCGGGTCACCAGACCCCGCTGCTCCACGGCCACCCAGGCCAGGGCCTCGAGGCCACGGGGCGGGACCGGCGCGCCGAGCGTGCGGTGGTCCGGCTCCCGAGGTGCGGCGGCGGGCATACCTCAGCGTGGCGGTTGCCCTCGATCC
>JBDSYO010000311.1:0-6484 GCA_039925625.1 Lapillicoccus sp.
GCCGCCGAGCCGCCGACCATGAGCCGGTAGCAGGTGTCGGTCATGCCCGGGTGATCGTCGAGGTAACGCAGCAGGTCGTTCCAGATCGTCGGCACCCCGGCGCCGGTGCTGACCTTCTCGGCCTGGATCATCTGCGCGAGCGGCTCGGCCTGCAGGAACCGGTCGGGCATGACGAGCGACGTGCCCGCCAGCATGGCGATGTAGGGGAAGCCCCAGGCGTTGGCGTGGAAGAGCGGCACGACGACGAGGCTGCGGTCACCCTGGCGGACGCCCAGGCTGTAGGCGTCGGTGAGGGCGTGCAGGTAGTTGCTGCGGTGCGAGTAGGCCACGCCCTTGGGGTTGCCCGTGGTGCCGGAGGTGTAGCACATCGACGACGCCGAGTCCTCGTCGAGGTCGTCGGGCCAGTCGAACGTCTCGGGCTGCGCGGCCAGCAGGGTCTCGTAGTCGTCGACGCTCTCGATGTGCGGGGCGGCCTCGAGTGCGGCCTGCGTCTCGGCGTCGACGGGCCCGTTGACGATGACGTGGCGCAACGTCTTCAGGTGGGGCAGCAGCTTGGAAAACGGGCCCGCCAAGGTGTTGTCGACGATGACGACCTGGTTGCCGGCGTGGGTGGCCGTGTAGATGAGCTGCTCGGGGAAGAGCCGGATGTTGAGGGCGTGGAGCACCGCGCCCATCGACGGGATCGCGAGGTAGGCCGTGAGGTGCTCGGCGTTGTTCCACATGAACGTGGCGACCCGCTGGTCGCCGTCGACGCCCAGGCCGCGCAGGGCGTGGGCGAGCTGGGCCGCCTTCTTCCCCAGGTCGCCGTAGCTGAGCCGACGGCCGCCATCGGCGGTCCAGGTCACCACCTCCTGGTCGGCGTGGAGGGTGGTCCCGTAGCGCAGGAGCTGCGAGATCAACAACGGTGTCGTCTGCATGGTGCTCTTCATGAGCGTGAGCGTGTCAAACTCCGAGGCCTTTGGCTATCGGGTCGCGACAATCGTCGGCAGATCGTCAGCCGCCTAGGCTCGGCCCATGACGACGAGGGGGCGCTAGATGCACAAGGGGATCGCCACCGTGTCGGTGAGCGGCGCCCTGTCGCACAAGCTCTCGGCCATCGCGGCCGCCAAGTTCGACGGCGTCGAGATGTTCGACGTGGACCTCGTCGCCTCACCGCTCCGCCCCACGCAGGTAGCGGCCCGGTGCGCCGACCTCGGGCTGTCCATCGACCTGTTCCAGCCGTTCCGTGACGTCGAGGGCACCGCGCCCGACCGCTTCCCCCTCGTGCTGCAGCGGCTGCGGCGCAAGTTCGACGTCATGGAGCAGCTCGGGGTCACGACGATGCTCGTCTGCTCGAACGCCACCCCTCAGGCGGTCGACGACCGTGAGCTCGCCGCCGCTCAGCTGCACGCCGCGGGTGACCTGGCCGGCGAGCGCGGGTTCACCCTGGCCTACGAGGCGCTGGCCTGGGGCACCCACGTGAGCCGGATGGCCGACGCCTGGGACGTCGTGAGCCGGGCCGACCACCCGGCCGTGACCGTGGCGGTCGACACCTTCCACCTGATGGCCCGGGGCGACGACGCGTCGGCGCTCGACGGCATACCGGGCGACCGCATCGGCTTCCTCCAGGTGGCCGACGCGCCCGTCCTGTCGATGGACGTGCTCCAGTGGAGCCGGCACCACCGGGTCTTCCCGGGGCAGGGCAGCTTCGACCTGGCGCCCGTCGTGGCGCGGGTCGTCGAGGCGGGCTACCGGGGGCCGCTCTCCCTGGAGGTCTTCAGCGACGTGGTGCGTGAGGCCGACGCCCTCACGACGAGCCTCGACGCCATGCGCTCACTGCTGCACCTCGAGGAGGAGCTGCGGCACCACTGGTCGGCCGCCGAACCGGCCGAGGGCGTAGGCCGCCCGAGGGTCGAGCTCTTCGACCCGCCGCCCGCTCCGGACCACGTGGAGGTCGCCTTCGTGGAGGCCGCCGTCCAGGGTGCGGAGCTCGACGGGCTGCTGGCCGCCCTGGGCTTTCGCGTGGCCGGTGTCCACCGCACCAAGCCGGTCGTCTGGTGGCGGCACGGCGAGGCGCACGTGCTGCTCAACGCGGCCAGCGATCTCGAGGACCGCTGGTCGGCGGCCACGGCTCGGCCGTCGGTCACGGGGATCGGCCTCGCGGTCGACGACGTGCCCGCCTTCTCGGCGCGACGCGAGGCCACCCTCTGGCCGGGCCTGCCGTTGCGCCACGGCGGCGGCGAGGCCACCCTCGCCGGCGTCGACACCCCGGCCGGCGTGCACGTCTTCGTCGCCGGCCGGCCGGGCACGCCCGACGACTGGCAGCGTGACTTCGTGGGTGTCGAGGGGGCCGAGGCGACGGGCGATGGGGCTGACCGGGCCCGGGGTGCGGGCTGGCTGGGTATCGACCACGTCGGGTATGCCGTCCCCTTCCGGCTCAGCGAGGCCGAGATCTCGTTCCACCGCACGCTGTTCGGCATGTTGCCGGGCTCGGTCTCGGAGTTCGCCGACCCCCGCGGACGCCTGCGGAGCCGGGTCATGCGCGCGCCCGGGGGCAGCGAGCGGGTGGTGCTCAACGTCGCCGAGGGTGGAGCCCCGGCCGACCACACATCCCCGGGGCTCAACCAGGTGGCGTTCGCCTGCACCGATGTGCTGGCCGCCGTGCGGGCCATGCGGGACGCGGGCATGGGGCTGCTGGACGTGGGGGACAACTACTACGACGACCTGGCCGCCCGCTTCGACCTCCCCGAGCGCCGCATCGCCGAGCTGCGCGAGCACGGGGTGATGTACGACCGCGACGACACCGGCGAGATCCTCCACGCCTACACCCGTCGGGTCAACAACGCGTTCTACGTCGAGGTGCTCCAGCGTATCGACGGATACGACGGCTACGGCGCCGGCAACACCCCCGTGCGGCTCGTCGCGCAGGCCGCCCAGACCGCCGACGGGCGACCGGACGCCTCGGTGGCTCCCGGCGCGTAGGTTGCGGTGATGAAGGTCGCTCGGGTGGTCGCCGTGGCGGCCGGCGCCGTGCTCGCCGCGCTCACCCTGACGGGGTCGTCGCTCCCGGTGGTGAAGCCCCCGCCGCGTGCCGTGACGCCCGACCTCGCCTGGCACCTGACGCCGACGGGGTCGGCGGCCCGGCTGAGGGGACTCTCCGCGGTGTCGGGCTCGGTGGCCTGGGTCAGCGGCTCGGAGGGCTCGCAGGGCGCGGTCCTGCGGACCGTCGATGCGGGAGCGACGTGGGCGTCGGTCGCACCGCCGGGCGCGGAGGGCCTCGATCTCCGCGACGTCCAGGCGACCTCGGCCACCCACGCGGTCGTCCTTTCGGTCGGCAGCGGACCGGCCTCCCGGATCTACGTCACGGACGACGGCGGCGCCACGTGGGCCGAGTCGTTCCGCAACACCGACGAGCGGGCCTACTACGACTGCCTGACCTTCAGCACGCCCCAGCGGGGGCTGGCGCTCAGCGACCCGGTCGACGGGGCATTCCGGCTCCTGGAGACGAGTGACGGGGGCCGGTCGTGGACGCCGGTCAACCCCGACGGGATGCCGGCCGCGCTGCCCAACGAGTTCGCGTTCGCGGCCAGCGGCACGTGCCTGACCGCCGGCCAGGACCAGACCACCTACCTCGGCTCCGGCGGCCAGGCTCCGGCGCGCGTCTTCACGAGCCGGAACCGCGGGCATACCTGGTCGGTGACCGAGGTGCCCGTGGTCGGCGGCCCCTCCGCCGGGGTGTTCTCCGTGCGGTTCCGCGACCGGCTGACCGGCGTCGCTGTCGGGGGCGACCTGTCCAACCCGTTCACGGGCCTCGGGAGCGCGGCCTGGACCGCCGACGGTGCGACCTGGCAGGTGGCCGAGCCCGCGCCCGGTGGCTACCGTTCCGGCTCGGCCTGGCTGCCGCAGGCGGCTGACGTCGTGGTCGCGGTCGGGCCCACCGGGTCGGACGTGTCGGTGGACGCGGGCCGCCGCTGGGCACCGGTGAGCGCCGAGGACCCCGGAGGCTTCGACAGCCTCGACTGCGCTGCCGACGGCGCCTGCTGGGCGTCGGGCGAGCAGGGTCGCGTCGCCCGGCTCCTGGTCGACGGGCGCTGAGCGGCGATGGCGGTCGCGCACCACCACGAGCGGGAGGTGACCTTCGACGTCCCAGCGGGGTGGACGATGCCCGAGCTGGGCGACGCGGTGCCCGACGGCGGCCGCGTGGAACGCGCGACCCACGAGCTGGTCGCGGTCTACTACGACACCGCACCGGCTCTGCTGCGCCCGCTCGGGATCACCCTGCGACGCCGTGCGGGCGGCCCGGACGCGGGGTGGCATCTCAAGCTCCCCGCGGGCGACGGGCGCACCGAGGTGCACAGCCACGCGGCTGCTCGCACGGTGCCGGCCGCCCTCGCCCGGCGGCTGTCGGGCGTCACCGCGGGTCGCCCCGTGTCGGAGGTGGCGACGATCGCCACGACGCGGCATACGGTGCGGCTGCTCGACGCTGCGGGAGCGCTCCTCGTGGAGGTCGCCGACGACGAGGTGCGCGGACACCGGGTCGGCGCCGGTGCGGCCGAGCGTGTGGTGTGGCGGGAGGTCGAGGTCGAGGGGGGAGCGGCGGGAGGCGAGCGCGACCTGGCGGCGGTCGGCTCCCTGGTGGAGGCGGCCGGGGCCGCCCGGTCGGCTCAGCAGCGCAAGATCAACCACGTGCTGGGCGAGCCCCTGGCGCCGAGCCCGGTCGGCAAGCCGGGACTGGTCGCGGACTACCTGCGGGAGCAGTGCCGGGCCGTTCTGCTCGGCGACGCCACGATGCGCGACGACCCCACGGCTGCGGCCGTCCACCACACCCGGGTGGCCGTCCGCCGGCTGCGCACCACGGTGCGGGTGTTCGCGCATACGTTGACCGTCCCCGAGGCGGAGCTCGACCGGATCGACGCCGAGCTGCGCTGGCTGGCCGGCCTGCTCTCGCCGGTGCGCGACGCGGACGTCATCGGCATCCGTCTTGACCGCGAGCTCGGGGCGCTGCCGGCGTGCGACGTGGTCGGTCCGGTGCGCCGCGAGATCCACCGCGCTCTGGCGCGTGACCGGGCCGCGGCGCTCGCCACGTGGCGCGAGGAGCGTGAGAGCGAGCGCTACCGGCGGCTGATGACCCGGCTCGGCGGATGGTTCCTCGGCTCGCCGGTGCGCACCGACGAGCGGGTGCGCCCTCGGGTGGTGCTCGCGCGAGCGGACCGCGCGGTCCGCCGCCGGCTACGCGAGGCCGACGACGACGCCGGTCTGCACCGGGCGCGCAAGGCGGTCAAACGCCTCCGGTATGCCGCGGAGGCGCTCGCACCGGGGGTCGGCGGGGCCAGGAAGGCGGCCACCCAGGCGCGACGGCGACAGTCGGGGTGGGGCGAGCACCAGGACCTGGTCGTGGCCGCGGCGTTCCTGCGCCGGCTGGCCGGGACCGGCCGAGCGCTGCAGGTGCGCAGCGGGTTCACCTACGGCGTGCTCGTGGCCCGCCTGGACCGGCGGGCCGAGCGGCTTCGGCGTCAGGCCACGCTCTCGAGGTGAGCGAAGACGATGACGTTGTCGAGGTAGTGCTTGACCTTGTCGAACGTCCCGCCGCAGGTGACGAGGCGGATCTCCGAGCGGTCGAAGCCGCCGCGGTAGACCTCCTCGGTGGGGAACTGGTCCTTGGGGTACGACGCCACCTTGTCGACGATGAACGTCGCGGTGCTGCCGTCGGCGCGTCCGATCTTGACCTGGTCGCCCGCCTTCACGGCGCCCAGCCGGTAGAAGATGCCCGGGCCCTTGGTGCTGTCGACGTGCGCGGCGAGCACAGCCGGGCCGAGCTGGCCGGGCGTCGGGCCGCCGGTGTAGAAGCCGACCTCGTCGGCGGTGCCGGGCACCGAGATGGTGCCGTCGGCCGCGATGCCCAGGTCGACGAAGGTCCCGGACGTGACCCCGATGGAGGGGATCTCGATCCGGGTCGGTGCCGAGGCGCCGACGAACTGGCCGATCTGCTTACCCGGGGCCGCAGGCGCGGCCGGGGCGGCCGACGTGGCCGACGTGGCCGTCGTGGCCGTCGCGCTCGGAGAGGTGGTGGCCGAGGTGCTGGGGGATGAGGTGGCCGCGCTCGGGGCGCTGGTGGAGATCACCGACGGCGCGGCGTCGGCCGACGCCGGCTGCGGCGGTCCCGACTGCCCCCGCAGTCCGAGGACCAGGGCCAGCACCCCGATGACGAGCAGGACGGCGGTGGCCGCCGCGGCAAATCTGCCGCGACGGCCACCATCGTGGTCCTGAGAGGTCATCAGACCTGCGCGCGACGCCGACGGGCGGCGACGACACCGGTACCCGCAGCGGCGAACAGCGCCACCCCACCGAGGGCGATCATCGCCGTGTCGGCGCCAGCGGCGGAACCGCCTTGGCCGGTGGCCATGCCACCGGCCGGCGCGACGCTGAGCGCGCCACACAGGGCCGGGTCCGTGGCCTCGGTCGGCAGCGACGGGTCGAGGTCGCTCTTGACGTCCCCGTCGTACTT
>JBDSYO010000312.1:0-3145 GCA_039925625.1 Lapillicoccus sp.
CAGTACGACGCGGCGAAGCACACGATCATCTCCAACGCGTCCTGCACGACGAACTGCCTCGGCCCGATGGCCAAGGTCCTCAACGACGAGTTCGGCATCGTCAAGGGCCTGATGACGACCATCCATGCCTACACGCAGGACCAGAACCTCCTGGACGGCCAGCACAAGGACCTGCGCCGCGCCCGCGCCGCCGCCCTCAACATCGTGCCGACCTCGACCGGCGCCGCCAAGGCCATCGGCCTCGTGCTGCCCCAGCTGAAGGGCAAGCTCGACGGGTTCGCCATGCGCGTGCCGATCCCGACCGGCTCGGCTACCGACCTCACCTTCGAGGCCGGCCGCGAGACGAGCGTCGAGGAGGTCAACGCGATCGTCAAGGCCGCGGCCGACGGTCCGATGAAGGGCTACCTCAAGTACACCGAGGACCCCATCGTCAGCAGCGACATCGTCACCGACCCGCACTCGTGCATCTTCGACGCCGGCCTCACCAAGGTCCTCGGCAACCAGGTGAAGGTCGTCGGCTGGTACGACAACGAGTGGGGCTACTCCAACCGGCTGGTCGACCTCGTCACCTTTGTGGGCAAGGACCTCTGAGCCGACCGATGAGGACTCTCGCCGACCTCCTGTCGGCCGGCGAGCTGCGCGGTCAGCGTTTGCTCGTCCGGTCCGACCTCAACGTGCCCCTTGACTCCTCGGCCGGGCAGCCGGTGATCACCGATGACGGTCGCATCCGAGCGTCGGTCCCGACCATCCAGGCTCTCGCCGAGGCGGGCGCACGCGTCATCGTGTGCGCCCACCTGGGGCGCCCCAAGGGTGCGCCGGAGGACCGCTACTCCCTCGCTCCCGTCGGTCGGCGGCTCGCTGAGCTGCTCGGCCGACCGGTGGCCTTCGCCACCGACACGGTGGGGGAGTCAGCCCGGGAGACCGTGGCGGGTGCGGACGACGGCGACGTCGTGCTCCTGGAGAACCTCCGGTTCAACCCGGGCGAGACGGCCAAGACCGACGCGGACCGGGCCGAGTTCGCCCAGGCGCTCGCGTCGCTGGCCGACGTCTTCGTCTCCGACGGGTTCGGGGTCGTGCACCGCAAGCAGGCCAGCGTCTACGACGTCGCCCGCCTGCTGCCGCACGCCACGGGCGGTCTGGTGTCGACCGAGGTCGACGTCCTGCGCCGCCTGACGCAGGACCCCGAGCGCCCGTATGCCGTGGTGCTCGGTGGCGCCAAGGTGTCCGACAAGCTAGGCGTCATCGGCAACCTGCTCGGCACCGCCGACCGGCTGCTCATCGGTGGTGGCATGGTCTTCACCTTCCTCAAGGCCCAGGGCCACGAGGTCGGGTCCAGCCTGCTCGAGGCCGACCAGGTGGAGACGGTCAAGGGCTATCTCGACCGGGCGCAGGCCAGCGGGGTCGAGATCGTGCTCCCGACCGATATCGTCGCCGCGACCGGCTTCTCGGCCGACGCCGACCACGAGGTCGTCGCCGCGGACGCCATCCCGGCCGACCGGATGGGCCTGGACATCGGCCCGGAGTCCTCGCGCCTCTTCGCCGAGAAGCTGAGCGACACCCGTACCGTCTTCTGGAACGGCCCGATGGGGGCCTTCGAGATGGCGCCGTTCGCGGCCGGGACCAAGGCTCTCGCGGAGGCCCTCGTGGAGGCCACGTCCCGCGGGGCGCTCACGGTGGTGGGCGGCGGTGACTCGGCGGCGGCCGTGCGGCAGCTGGGCTTCCGCGACGACCAGTTCGGCCACATCTCCACGGGTGGGGGAGCCAGCCTGGAGTACCTCGAAGGCAAGGAGCTCCCCGGCCTCACCGTGCTCGACGAGACTGACGACACCGACGGAGGAGCCGCCTGATGGCGACCGCGACCGCGACCGACGGGCGTACCCCGCTCATGGCCGGCAACTGGAAGATGAACCTCGACCACCTCCAGGCCACCCACCTCGTGCAGAAGCTCGACTGGACCCTGCGCGACGCCAAACACGACTACAGCGCCGTCGAGGTGGCTGTGCTGCCGCCGTTCACCGACCTGCGCTCGGTGCAGACCCTCATCGAGGCCGACAAGCTGGGGCTGAGGTTCGGGGCCCAGGACCTCTCGCCGCACGCCTCCGGCGCCTACACCGGCGACGTCTCGGGCGCCTTCCTCGCCAAGCTCGGCTGCACCTACGTCGTCGTGGGGCACAGCGAGCGGCGTGAGGGCCACGGCGAGACCGACGCGACCGTCGCGGCCAAGGTCGCCGCGGCGTACACGCACGGGCTCGTGCCCATCCTGTGCTGCGGGGAGAACCTCGACGTCCGGCGGACCGGCGGTCAGGTCGACCATGTCGTGGCCCAGCTGAGGGCGGCGCTGGCCGGCGTCACGCCCGAGCAGGCCGCGTCGGTGGTCGTCGCCTACGAGCCCATCTGGGCGATCGGCACGGGCGAGGTCGCCACCCCTGACGATGCCCAGGAGGTGTGCGGGGCCATCCGCACCCTGCTCGGTGAGCTCTACGGCCCCGATCTCGCGGCGGGCGTGCGGGTGCTCTACGGCGGCAGCGTCAAGAGCACCAACGTCGCGGCGATCATGATGCAGCCGGACGTCGACGGCGCCCTCGTCGGAGGCGCGTCGATCGACCCCGCAGAGTTCGCCGCGATCTGCCGGTACCGCCAGCACGTCACCGGTTGACCGGAGCCCGGGTTATCCTGGACCGGTTGTCCGCTCAAGGGCTGCGGTCAGTCGGTAAGCCAACCGTAAGCACGTCGAACCAGATGGGAACCCGCTCGCTGTGAACGCGGTGAAGATTGGCCTGCAGGTCCTGCTGGTCGTCGCCAACCTCTTCCTCATCCTGCTCATCCTCATGCACAAGGGGAAGGGCGGTGGCCTCTCCGACATGTTCGGCGGGGGCATGTCGAGCACGCTCGGCGGGTCGACGATCGCAGAGCGCAACCTCGACCGGTTCACCGTGGCTCTCGGCATCATCTGGTTCATCACCGTCGTGGGACTGGGCCTGCTGGCCCGGTTCTCCGCCTGAGCTCGGCAAGGAGCAGACATGGCCAGCGGAAACGCCATCCGGGGTAGCAGGGTTGGGGCAGGCCCCATGGGCGAGGCCGAGCGCGGTGACTCCGCTCCGCGGATCTTCGTCTCCTACTGGTGCTCCAACGGGCACGAGACCCG
>JBDSYO010000313.1:0-4000 GCA_039925625.1 Lapillicoccus sp.
GCAGCCCCAGGATCGCGACGGGCGTGATGTGTCCACGCGTCGAGGCGTCGACCAGGTCGAGCAGAACCGCGGCGAGGAGCTGGCCGACGAGCATGAGCAGGCTGACGAGCAGCACCCCGAGGTGACGCACGGAGATGGCCCCCACGGCAATGATCCCGACCCCCAGCACCCCGCCGAACCACGCCCACCACGGCACCCCGAGACTGACCGGCGTCCCGAACGCGCTCCCCCGCGAGGCGGGGATGGCGATGACCCACAGCGTGACGCTGCCGATGGCGAAGTTCAGCCACGTCGTCGTGAACGGCTGGCCGGCGGCGACGGTGACCCGGCCGTTGATCCCCTGTTGCACGCTCATGGCGGCGCCCGCCAACGCTGCGAGGACAACGGGGACGACGACGGCGGTCGAGGTACCCCGGACCCGGTCGCCGACGGAGATGACGACCCCGACCAGGGCCAGCAGGGCAGCGGCGACCCGGGGCCACGACACCGCCACCCGACCCGCGGGGCCGATGCCGTAGCGGTCCACGCCCACCGCGCTCAGCGTCTGCGCCCCGACCACCGCGATGGTGAAGAGGGCCACCCCGGCGATCGGCACGGCATACGCCTGGGTGAACACGTAGAGGCCGCCGACCGCCCCGCCGATGCACTGCCACCACCGCAGGCGGCGGGCGCGCAGCGCCTCCCTCAGGGAGCGGAAGCCCTGCCTCATCGACGGTGAGACCAGGAGCATGAGACACAGGACGACGAGCCCCGACCCGAAGCTCCAGATCGCCGCGTCGAGCCCGTGGCCGAACGCCGTGGCGAGCTCACCGTTCATCCGGGCCTGCACGGCGAGGAAGGCGCCGGACAGAAGGGTGAGCAGTGACCAGCCCGTGCGCGGCGACATCAGTGGAAGAAGTGCCGGGTGCCCGTGAAGTACATCGTCACCCCGGCCCGCTCGGCCGCCTCGATGACCGCGTCGTCGCGGATCGACCCACCGGTCGAGACGACGGCGCGGACGCCCGCCTCGAGGAGGATCTCGAGGCCGTCGGGGAACGGGAAGAACGCGTCGGAGGCGGCGACCGAGCCGGCCGCCCGGTCGGCGCCCGCCCGGGAGACGGCCAGGCGACAGGAGTCGACCCGGTTGACCTGGCCCATGCCGACCCCTACGGCCGCCCCGTCGCGGGCCAGGAGGATCGCGTTGGACTTGACGGCGCGGATGGCCCGCCAGGCGAAGGCCAGGTCGGCCAGGGTGACCTCGTCAGCGGGCTCCCCCGTGACCAGCCGCCAGTGCTCGGGCCCGTCGCCACCGGTGACCGCGCCGGCGTCGTCGCGCACGACGGCGTCGACCCGGTCGACCGACTGCACGAGGATGCCGCCGCTGATCGGCCGCACCTCGATGGGGTCGCGGAAGCGGGCCAGGTCAGCGGGCAGCCGCAGCACCCGCACGTTCTTGCGGGCGCGCAGCAGCTCGAGAGCGTCGTCGTCGAACGCCGGCGCGACGATCACCTCGGTGAACACGCCCTTCGTCTTCTCCACCAGGGCGGCGGTCACCGTCCGGTTGGTGGCGATGATGCCGCCGTAGGCCGACTGCGGGTCGCAGGCGTGGGCGCGCTCGTAGGCGGTGACGAGATCGTCGGCGACGGCGATACCGCACGGGTTGGCGTGCTTGATGATCGCGACGGTCGGGCGGTCGCCGTGGTCGTTGGCGGCGCGCACGGCGGCGTCGGCGTCGACGAAGTTGTTGTAGGACATGGCTTTTCCGTGCAGCTGCTCGGCGTGCGCGATACCCGGGCGCCAGTGACGGTAGAGCGCGGCCCGCTGATGGGGGTTCTCGCCGTAGCGGAGCACCTCCGCCTTGTCCCACGTGGCGCCCGTCCAGGCGGGGAAGCCGGTGCCGTCGCTCGTGTCGGCGACGACGTTGCCCATCCAGCTGGCCACCGCGACGTCGTAGCTCGCCGTGTGGACGAAGGCCTCGGCGGCCAGCCGCTGCCGCTGGGCCAGGGTGAAGCCACCGGCGCCGAGGGCGTCGAGCAGCTGCGGGTAGGCGTCGGGGCTGGTGACGATGGCGACGCTCGCGTGGTTCTTGGCCGCCGCGCGCACCATCGACGGCCCGCCGATGTCGATCTGCTCGATGCACTCCTCCGGAGCGGCCCCCGAGGCCACGGTGTCGCGGAAGGGGTAGAGGTTGGAGACGACGAGGTCGAACGCCTCGACGCCCAGCTCGTCGAGCTGGCGCAGGTGTTCGGGGTTGCGGGTGTCGGCGAGGATGCCGGCGTGCACCTTCGGGTGGAGGGTCTTGACCCGGCCGTCGAGGCACTCGGGGAACCCGGTGAGGTCCTCGACCGCAGTCACCGGGACCCCCTGCGCGGCGATCGCCTTGGCCGTCGACCCGGTCGACACCACCGCGACGCCGGCCGCATGCAGAGCGCTCGCCAGGACGTCCAGCCCGGTCTTGTCGTAGACCGAGACGAGGGCGCGGCGCAGGGGGCGGCGGCCCGCGTCGGACGCTGGGGTGGTGCTCACGGGATGGTGACCTTCCGATCGGTGACGGTGAAGCCGTCGCGGACCATGCGGCCCACGACCTCGACGAGCTGGGGGCGCTCGGCCTGCTTGATGCGCTCGGTGAGGGTGTCGACGGTGTCGTCGTCGAGCACGGGCACCACGACCTGGGCCACGATGGCGCCGGTGTCCACACCCTCGTCGACGACGAACAGCGTGGCGCCGGCGACCTTGACGCCGTAGTCCAGCGCGTCGCGCGGGCCGTGGATGCCGGGGAAGGCCGGCAGCAGGGCGTTGTGGCTGTTCACGTAGCGGCCGCGGAAGCGCGAGAGGAAGCCGGGCCCGACCAGCTTGAGGAACCCGGCGGAGACGACGAGCGCGGGGTCGTGGGCGGCGACGGCGTCGGCCAGGGCGACGTCCCAGGCAGCCCGGTCGGGGTGGTCGGCGACGCGGCATACGAACGTCGGTATGCCCGCCCGCTCGGCGCGCGCGAGCCCCTCGGTGCCGTCACGGTCGGCGCCCACCGCGGCGACGGTCACGCCGTAGGCGGGGTCGGCCGCGGCATCCAGGAGCGCCTGCAAAAGCGTGCCGGTGCCCGAGACGAGGACGACGACCGCGCCTGATCCACCGGGGGCCGTCACGTTCCCCAACACTACCCAGCCCCGGTGGGGACGCGGCGCGGCCCCAGGTCGTTGGGGTGGAGGAGCGCGATGGGCGAAGATGGCGCACGGACCAATGACCGGGAAGAGGCGACAGTGGCGGGGCAGGCGAGCAAGCAGGTCAGCCGGGAGGAGATCCAGCGCCGGGGGCGCTACTCGCTGACCATCGCCTCGTTGTTCCTCCTGATCTTGCTGGGAGGGGGGCTGTCGCTGCCCCAGCGGGCCATCGTCATCGTGCCGCTCGGCGTGGCGGTCTTCGCCTCCGTACGCGAGATCCGGCGCCTGTCGAAGGTCCCGGCCACCGCGTTCACCCGGTTCGGCCCCGCGATCGCCCTGGGCCTGTCGGGCTTGCTGCTGGTGGGGGCGGTGACGCAGGTGGTCTTCTACGGCCCGCAGAAGGCCTACGAGGACTGCATGACCGGGGCCAACACGAGCACGGCGCAGGCGGTCTGCAACCAGCAGCGCCAGCGCAGCCTGCTGGGGTCGCTCACCGAGTTCTGAGCCGTCGACGCGTGACGGCCGCGCGTGGGGTCAGCCGACCGCGGCGTCCACCTGCGCGACGAGGTGGGCCGCGATCTCGAGGGAGGCGGTCGCCGCGGGTGACGGCGCGTTGAGGACGTGCACCTGGCGGGGCGCGGTCTGCACGAGGAAGTCGTCGACGAGCGTGCCGTCGCGGCGCACCGCCTGGGCGCGGACCCCGGCCGGCGCCGGGATGAGGTCGGCGGCCGTGATGCCGGGCACCAGCCGCGCGACACTGCGGGCGAAGGCGGCGCGCGAGAGGGACCGGACCACCTCGCCGGCACCGGGACCGAGGTTCCCCCGGCCGAGCCGCCAGAGGCCCGGCCAGCCGAGGGCGTCCC
>JBDSYO010000314.1:0-5375 GCA_039925625.1 Lapillicoccus sp.
GTCGTCCTTGGCCCGGGTGAGCCACAACGTCGAGCTGGGCACCCACACGTCCGGAGGCTGGATGGAGCCGGTCTGCAGCTGGGTCAGGACGGCGGCGGGAGCCGCGGCGGTGACGGTCACGTCGACGCAGGAGGTCGCTTCGGCGGTGAGCCGACCGGCCACGGTCGAGACGACGGGCGCGATGTCGGGTGCGGCGACCACCCGGAGCGGGGTACGCCCGGTGGGGCAGTCGGCGGCGGGTGCCCCACCGCGGCTGGCGAGGTAGAGCCCGGCGGCCGCGGCGAGGGCGACCACCGCGACGACGGCCGCGACGAGCGCTCCGTAGCGCGTGGCGCGCGAGTCACGCGGCACGGTGCTCGCGCTCCACCCGCGAGAGCTGCCCGGGGCGGGCGGCGGAGAGCTCGGTGTTGGCCTGGAACAGGTCCGGCGACTCGAGCATCTCCTTGAGCATCGCGGTCTGCTGCTCCGCGAAGGCGGCGTCGGGCAGGTGCGAGACGAACGGCTTGACGCTGGCCCGCTCGGTGTAGGCGTGGGCGAGCAGGTCGTCGGCCATGAGCCGCGGGGCGGTGCCCTCGACGAGCTGCACCTCCAGGCCCGCCATGAGCAGGTGGCGCAGCGCCACGTGCTCCTCCACGTCGCCGATGAGGGTGCGCACGGCCGGGGTCGAGGAGGCGACGGCCTGTCCGAGCCCGTGGAGCAGCTCGAGAGTGACCCGCAGCCGTTGGGTCTTGTCGGTGAGGGTGCGCGAGTGGACGAACCGCTTGAGCTCGCGCACCTCGTGCGTGCCCACCCCGGGGAGGGGCGCGACGTGGTCGAAGATGTTGACCCCGTGCGCCTCCTCCACCGGGAACGCCGCGCGAGCGGGGTCGAAGAGGTCCCTCGACTCCTCGTCCCCGTTGGTCGCGAGGCTCACGTAGCCGAGGATCCGGCCGGTCGGGCTCATGGTGATGATGTGCTGGTCGTCGGCGTGCGCGACCCCGAGCGGCTCGCAGAAGATGGCCTGCCGGTAGGCCACGCTCGAGCAGGCCCAGCCGAGCTGGAGGTACTGCGCGAGCCGGAAGCCCTGCAGCCCGATGAGGTAGCGGTGCGGCAGGTGGCGGGTCGGCACGGACAGGGTCACCAGTCCATCGCCACGCTCCGCGAAGTGGGTGAAGATCGCCGGATTCCGACGGGCCAATGTCGGCAGGTTGCGGAAGCTGAGGTCCCGGTTCAGCGAGACGACGTCAGCGGCATACCGGTCGGAGGGGTGTTCCGAGGGGTTGGTACACATCACGGGTTCCTTCGGGCTGGGGCTGGTGGGGGTGCTGCCGGTCTCGTGGAGCCACTCGGTGGCCGCGACAGCAAGGAACCGGGGGCCCCCGCGCAGATACGTGACCGACCCGGCCTGCCGCCCAGAGCGGTCACCTAGCCCGTCGTCCGTGGGCCCCGACCCTCGGGTGCGCGACCGTGGATGCCGAAAACGTCCTGGAGGGCTGAGGCGGCGCGGCCTACGCCAGAGGGGTTCACGTCGCCGGTCATGTCGCGCGTGCCGTCGTCAGAGCCGCATCAGGCGCGACATGACCGGAGACATGACCCGAATCCGTGCGCCCTGACCCCTCGGATACCCGGTCGGATACCTCCGGGCGTTGCTGGGACGACGTCATCGGGTATCCGACCGGGTATGCGTAGAGTCCCCGGTCGCAGGATCTCGAGGCCCCCACCCACCCGCACTCAGAGATTCGTCAGGTTTCTGTCAGGAAACACACATCTCCCGCGCCCCCGGCTCCGAACCACCCGCAGGGTCGACCCCGCGACCCCCTGTGAAAGTGAGCTGATCGTATGAAGAGCACCATCATCGCCGGCGTCGTCGGCGCTGTCGGCCTTGGCGCCGGGATCCTCCTCGGACCCGTCCCTGCCTTCGCCGGGCACACCAACACCCTGCTCTCGGCCGACCTGACCGGGCGGGCCGAGGTCGCGGCCGACGGGTCCAAGGGCATCGTGGGCGACCCGAACGGCAAGGGCTCGTTCTACGTCTTCGGGATCGACGGCGACCCCAAGACCCTCTGCTACATCCTCCAGGTCAGCAAGATCGACGAGCTGGAGCTGGCGCCTGGCGCTCCGCGCGCCGCGCACATCCACCGTGGCGCCCAGGGCACCAACGGCCCGGTCGAGGTCAACCTCGCCTGGCCGCAGGACGGCCAGTCGGCCGACTGCCTCACGGAGGGAGAGGCGGGCAAGGGCCTCGACCCGGGTGAGGTGCAGCGCATCCTCGCCAACCCGATGGAGTACTACGTCAACGCGCACAACAGCGTGCACCCGTCCGGCGCGATCCGCGGCCAGCTGTCGGTCGACTCCCACTGAGGGCCACTGAGGGGCAGGCGACGCCGTCCCGAGGTCAGGCCTCGGGACGGCGTCGGTGCACCGAGACGGCGTAGTCGCCGCCCGTGAAGGGCTGCCGGTCCCTGGTGGCCCATCGAGCCACTGGTTCGAGACCGGCGGCCCCGGCGAACGCGTCGTAGTCGGCGAGAGACAGCCGGTCACCGCGCACCTGGAACCCCGCCACGATCAACCCCGTAGGAGCCAGCCGCCCTCCCAGATCCTCGAGCACGCGTCCCTCCGTGCCGGGGTCGAGGAAGATCATCACGTTGCCGGCGAGCAGGACGAGGTCGACCTCCGTCGGCATACCCCGCGGTGACCCGGCGAGGTCTCCCTCCACCCACGTCAGGTCCGGCGCTTTGACGCGGGCGGCCGCTAACATCCCTGCGTCGGCATCCACCCCGACCACCGAGAACCCCCGGCGCGCGAGCTCGATAGCCACGCGTCCCGTGCCGCAGCCGGCGTCGAGCACGCGTCGGGTCCCCGAGGGCTCGAGCAGCTCCTCGACGAGGTCGGCCTCCCCGTGCACGCTGCGACCCGACGCGACCAGGTCGCGCCACCGGGCGTCGTATGCGTCGCCGCGTGGCGCGTCCGTGCCCTGCCATCGGGTCGTCACGCGGAGGATCCTCGCAGACGGGTCAGAAGTCGTCCGTCTCGTAGAGGGACTCGGTGATCGCGAGGGCGAGCACCTCGGCGGTGCCTTCGTAGATGCGCGATCCGAGGGCCTCCCGCAGCCGCTTCTCCATGCCGTGGTCGCGCAGGTAGCCACGCGCGCCCATGACGCTCATCGCCTCCGTGCAGACCTCGATGGCGATCTGGTCGGCGAACAGCTTGGCCGTGGCCGTCTCGTAGACCGGGGCCGGGATCTGGGTGTCGGCCAGGTAGGCCGCACGCAGGTAGAGCATCCGTGACGCCTCGACCTTGGCCGCCATCTCGGCGAGCTTCCGGGCGGTGAACTGGTGGTCCTTGAGCAGCTTGCCGCCCTGGATCCGCTCGCCGGCGAAGGCCACGGCCTGCTCCAGCGCGCCCCGGGCGACACCGGTGGCGATCGCCGCGACAGCCGCGCGCGCCATGTTCATCTGCGCGATGTTGACGTAGACGCCGCCACCCTCGCCGCCGGCGACGTTCTCCACCGGCACCTCGACGTCGACGAAGGAGAGCTCGGTGCCGAGGCAGGTGCGGTAGCCCATCTTGTCGGCGACGGCGCCGCGGGTGATGCCGGGGCTGTCGAGGAGGACGACGAAGCAGGTCAGCATCGAGGCGCCGTCGTGCCCCTCGATGTTGGCGAACACGGTGCCGTACTTGGCGACCTTGCCATTGGTGATGAACTTCTTGGCGCCATTGAGGACGTAGTGGTCGCCCTCGCGCCGCGCCTGCATGACGTCCCGCGCATACTCCGCGTTCTCGGGGATGAGCAGGTCGCAGCCGGCCTTGTCCTCGGTGATGGCGTTACACGCGAGCACCGCCTCGTCGCCACAGAACAGCGGCAGGAAGCGCGCCTGCAGCCGGGGGTCGCCGGAGAGCAGGACCGGCGCCTGGCCGAGCATGGTCGCGCCGAAGACCAGGGCCATGCCGGCGTCGACTGCGGCGAGCTCCTCGAGGACGACGGCCACACCGAACTCGCCGTGGCCGAGGCCGCCGAACTGCTTCGGGACGACGAGCCGGGTGAGGCCGAGGTCGTGGCCCTCCTGCACGAGGTCCCAGTCGAAGTCGGCGGCGTCGGCGGCGTCGAGCCGCTGCACGGCGGGGGCGAGCCGCTCCCGGGCCCAGGTGCGCACGGTCTGGCGCAGGGCCTCGACCTCGGCGGGCAGCGTGGTGAGGGTGGGGATGTCGAGGCCGGTGTCGACCGGCACCTCCAGCACGGTGGTCATCGCGTCGCTCCCCCGGCTCAGGCGTTGACACCGGCAGCGGCCGCGATCTGCGGGTACCGGTCGAAGGCGGGCTGGAGCATGGGCACGAACTCGATGACCTTGGCGACGCTGCCGCTGATCTTGATCTTGCGGGTGGCCAGGGCGATCGGCATGAGCAGCCGGCCGGACCACAGCGCGTCGGCCGAGGTGCACGACATCTGGATCGTGATCGACGGCGGGTAGGGGATCTCGTCGACCACCACGCCGTCGGGGGCGAGGAAGACGGTGAGGTCCGGGTCGCTGTGCTTGAAGAGCACGGACAGCTTCTCGGCGCGGACGGTGGAGGCGAAGCGCTCGTCCTCGAGGAGGATCTCGAAGAGCTGGGTGAAGACGGCGGCGGCTTGGTCCTTGGAGCTGAAGGCAGGCACAGGATCTCCCTGGTCGGGTTCCGGACACCGGGTGGCGGTGACGGGGGCTGGTGCGGACAGCCGTTGGGAGAGGTTGCGGCGCTTGGTGATACGCGGCATACGGGCGACGTATGCGTGTATCTCCCGGGCCGCCGCCGCCTCCCGGACGGCATGACGATCGTCGAGCGCCGGGCCGAGACCGAGTGGGGCCCCACGGCGCCCCTGACCCCGGACGAGGAGGCCAACCTCGCGACGGTGGCCGCCGTCGTCCCCCACTGGAACCGGCAGGACGCCGCCGCGGTGGTCGCGTTCTACACGCCGGACATCGTGTGGCACAACGTGGCGATGGGCGAGGTCTACACCGGCCGAGCTCAGGTGCAGGCGTTCCTCGACGAGCTGTTCGTCGCCCTGCCGGACCTGCGGCTCGACGTGACCTTCCGCGCGCCGCGGGGCCGTTACGTCGCCGAGGAGTACGTCATCACCGGCACCCATCGGGGCCCGATGTTCGGCCTGCCCGGTACGGGCCGCCGGGTCGAGCTGCACGCGGTCTCCATGGTGCAGATGCACGAGGGCCGCTTCGCCGTCGACCACTTCTACTTCGACGCCGCCTCCGCCATGCGCGACATGGGCTACTTCCCCGACGCCGCATTGGCCTATACCCGGCCGGCCCGCATCGTCCTCGGCCTGGTGGCCCGGGTCATCCGCCGGCGGGTGCGCTGACCTCGGTCGCGGTGACCTCGATCGCGCTGATGCCAACGAGGCC
>JBDSYO010000315.1:0-3214 GCA_039925625.1 Lapillicoccus sp.
GCCCGGGTACGGGATCGGGTGGGCCTTGGCCCGTTCCAGCAGCGCCTCGTAGCGGGCGCGCGCGTTGCCCGATAGCGCGCAGCGGTCGCCTACCTGGTCGCACAGCGTGAGGAACTGGTCCAAGGTGTCCTCGCTCCCCTTGGCGCTGCCGATGCGCATCGTGAACGGCTGGGTGCGGGACGTCGCCCCGTTGCCGGTCGACCACTCGACGGGGTCGAGCACCCCGTCGATGACGAACGCCCCGACCGTGCCGGGGAACATGTTGGCGTAGGTCATCCCGATGTAGGTCCCGTAGGAGTAGCCCAGGTAGTTCAGCCGGGCGTCACCCACGGCCCGGCGGAGAAGGTCTAGGTCACGAGCGACGTTGGCGGTCGACATGTGGTTGAGGATCGGACCCCCGTGCGCGGCGCAGGCGTCCGCGAACAGCCGGTCGACCCGCTGCCACTCGACGATGTCCGCGTCGGTCACGGGGAACTTCTGTGGGTGCTGCGCGGCGAGGGAGTCTGCCTCGTTGTCGAAGCAGCGCAACGGGCTGCTGCCTGCGACCCCACGCGGGTCGAACCCGACGAGGTCGTAGGCCTCCCTCACCTCCTGGGGGTACGTCTTGCCGGCGCTGCGGACCAGGCCGACGCCGGACCCGCCGGGGCCGCCCGGGTCGACGAACAACGAACCCTTGCGCTTGGCCGGGTCGGTGGACGGCAGCCGCAGCAGCGCCACGGTGATCGTGCCGCCGGAGGGTCGGTCGTAGTCCAGGGGGACCGGCACGTCGGCGCACTGGAACCCGTCGTCGCAGTCACTCCACGCGATCCTCGGCGGGTCGGCCTGGCCGACGGCTGAGGCCGTAGGGGCCAACCCGACCAGAGCGCCGGCCAACAACGTGACCACCGAGGCGAGGGCCGCCGTGGCTGTGATCCTGCGAGGGTGGGTCACTCGAGCTCCTTCACTCCGTGCGCGAGGGATGCTCGGGTCCACGCCCGCACATCTCGTCCGCGACGCCCGAACACGACGCAGCCAGACCGCTGCGCCCCTGATCCTGTCGACGCCTCCGGGGCAGCCCAAGGGACCTAGGTCGCCTCCGGCGGCCGCACGCATACCCCTCGCGTCAGGTCACGGGTCACGTCGTCGGTCAGGTCGCAGGTCATGTCGCGGGCGCTGCCGTGATGACGACACCGGACGCGACGTGACCCGCGACGTGACCGAGGTGACGGCTCAGCCCAGGTCGCGGGACAGCTCGACCGCGGCGGCCTGCAGGATCGGCACCGCCCGCTCGAGCACCTCGGGCGTCATCCGGGTCGCCGGCCCCGACACCGACAACCCCAGCCGGGACGGGGCGTTCGGCACGGCCACCGCGACGCACCGGACGCCGAGCTCCTGCTCCTCGTCGTCGACGGCATACCCGTGTTCGACGACCCACGTCATCGCCGCGGCGAACGCCGTCGGGTCGGTGATCGTGTGCTCGGTATGCGTCGGCATTCCGGTGCGGCGCACCAGGTCGGCGACCTGGTCCTCGGGCATCTGCGCGAGCAGGGCCTTGCCGACGGCCGTGCAGTGGGGGAGCACCCGGCGCCCCACCTCGGTGAACATCCGCATCGCGCGGCGGGACTGCGCCTGCGCGACGTAGACGATCTGGTCGCCGTCGAGCATGGCGAGGTTGGCCGACTCCCCGAGCTCGTCGACGAGACGCTCGAGGTGGGGGCGGGCCCAGACGCTGAGCATCGCCCCCGAGCTCTCGCCGAGGCGGATGAGGCGGGGGGCCAGCACGTACTGCCGGCTCGCGTCCTGGCGCAGGTAGCCGAGGTCGACGAGGGTGCGCAGCAACCGGTGGATGGTCGGCAGGGGGAGCCCGGAGCTCTGGGCCAGCTGCGAGAGGCCCATGGTGCCGCCGTGGTCGGCCATCGTCTCGAGCAGACCGAAAGCCCGCTCGATCGACTGCACCGTGCCCGAACGGGCCCCCCGGTCGGCCGCCGGCTCCTTGGGGGCGTCCGGTAGATCCGGCGCCACCGCGGTCGCGTTCATCGGTCCTCCTCGGGGGTGCTTCCCCATGTGTCCCTCGAGCGACAGGGTAGGTGGTGGCCCGGAGAGATCCGATCCACCGCCCGGCGGTGCTTGCACTTCCGCAGGACAGACAATACTATCCGCGATACGAAAACTTCTCGCAAGGAGAGGGTTCCATGACGACAGCCACCCCAACGACGGGGCCGGCGGCCCGCCCGCCACGGCGCCCCAGCCCGGGCTACGCCAACACGGTGCGGGTGGAGACGCCCTCGGGCTCCAACGCGACCGGCGGCCTGGTCGCCGCGGTGAGCTCCGCGAACGGGGCACTCACCGCCCTGGACGTCGTCGAGTCCCATGCCGACCGCATCGTCGTGGACGTCACCTTCGACGCCGCTGACGCGGACCACGCAGAGGAGATCGTCGCCGCCCTGGCCGAGGTGCCGGGGGTCCGGGTGCGCAAGGTCAGCGACCGCACCTTCCTCATGCACCTGGGCGGCAAGCTCGAGGTCAACCCCCGCGTGCCCCTGAAGAACCGCGACGACCTCTCCCGCGCCTACACCCCCGGCGTCGCCCGGGTCTGCCTCGCCATCGCGAAGAACCCCGAAGACGTGCGCCGGCTCACCATCAAGCGCAACACCGTCGCGGTCGTCACGGACGGTTCGGCGGTGCTCGGGCTCGGCAACATCGGCCCGTATGCCGCGCTCCCGGTGATGGAGGGCAAGGCCGCCCTGTTCAAGCAGTTCGCCGGCGTCAGCGCCTGGCCGGTCTGCCTCGACACCCAGGACACCGAGGAGATCATCCGCACGGTCAAGCTCATCGCCCCGGTCTACGGCGGCATCAACCTCGAGGACATCGCGGCTCCACGCTGCTTCGAGATCGAGCGGCGACTTCGCGCAGAGCTGGACATCCCTGTCTTCCACGACGACCAGCACGGCACCGCCATCGTCGTGCTCGCCGCGCTGACCAACGCTCTGCGCGTCGTGGACAAGCGCATCGAGGACGTCCGGGTCGTCATCAGCGGCGTCGGCGCGGCCGGGCACGCGATCATCACCCTGCTCAAGGCCCAGGGCGTCGGCGACATCGTGGCCTGCGACCGTCATGAGGCACTGCACATGGGTCGCACCTACGACGAGCCGGCGCGGCAGTGGATCGCCGAGCACACCAACGCCGAAGGACGCCAGGGCTCCTTGGCCACAGTGCTCGCCCGCGCCGACGTCTT
>JBDSYO010000316.1:0-2675 GCA_039925625.1 Lapillicoccus sp.
TGGCGGCCAAGGATGCGCGGATGGTCGAGGTGCCCGGCCCCGACGGGGTGCGCGAGGTCCGGATCTCGAGCCCGGACCGCGAGCTGTGGCCCGACACGGGTATCACCCAGCTCGTCCTGGCTGAGTACCTCGTGTCGGTCGGTGACTGCTTGATGCCGGTGGTCGGCCACCGGCCCATCACGCTCCAGCGCTTCCCTCAGGGCATCGAGGGCGAGGAGTTCTTCGCGAAGAACCCGCCGCGCGGGGTGCCCGACTACGCGCAGACGGTGACCCTGACGTACCCCTCTGGCCGACAGCACCCGCAGCTCGTGCTCAACGAGCTCGCAGTCGGGGTGTGGGCGATCCAGATGAACACGATCACCATGCACCCGTGGCCCGTCAGCGTGACGGGCGAGCCGAACGACACCGACCACCCCGACGAGCTGCGCATCGACCTCGACCCGCAGCCCGGGCGCGACTTCCACGACGCGGTGACCGCGGCCATCGCCCTGCGTGACGTGCTCGCCGAGCTGGGGCTCACGGCATACGCGAAGACCTCGGGGAACCGCGGCGTCCACGTGCACGCGCGCATCGACCCGACCCACGAGTTCCTCGACGTGCGGCACGGCGTCATCGCCATCGCTCGCGAGCTGGAACGGCGGCTGCCGGAGCTGGTGACGACCGCCTGGTGGAAGGAACAGCGCGGGGAGAAGGTGTTCGTCGACTTCAACCAGGCCAACCGCGACCGCACCATCGCCTCGGCCTACAGCCCCCGCCCCCTGCCGGGAGCGCCGGTGAGTATGCCCGTGGCGTGGGACGACCTGTCGGCCGTGACCCCGCAGGACTTCACCGTGCTCACGGTGCCCGGCATCGTGGCCGCGGGCGAGGACCCTTGGGTGTCGATGCCCAACCACGTGGGTGACATCGCGGGTGCCCTGGCCTGGTGGGAGCGCGACGTCGCCGACGGGCTGCCGGAGCTCAACTTCCCGCCCGACTACCCCAAGATGCCGGGGGAGCCGCCCGGGTGCAGCCGTCCAAGAAGCGTTACGAGGACTCGGCCTACATCCCGGACGAGGGCGGCTACCTGCGCGACAACCCGCAGGAGCCGCCCGGCGGCTGGGACTCCCCGCGCCGGCGGCGCCGATGAGCGAGGGACCACAGCTGACCGACGAGCAGGTCGCGTTCCTCAACGACGTGGTCGACCTGGCCCGCGCAGGGGAAGCGGCCACGGTGGCTGACTACGTCGACCGGGGTGTCCCCGTCGATCTCACCAACGCCAACGGCGACACGCTGCTGATCCTGGCCGCATACCACGAGCACCTCGAGCTCGCGCGGGCCCTGCTCGAGCGGCGGGCCGACCCCGACCGGGTCAACGACCGCGGTCAGACGGCGCTGGTGGCCGCGGTGTTCCGGCAGCACGCCCCGATCGTCGAGGCGCTCCTGGCCGCGGGCGCCGACCCCGACCTCGGCGGGCCGGACGCCCGGGCGACGGCGGCCTACTTCCAGCTTCCAGAGATGACCGCCCTGCTCAGCCGTTCGTGAGCACCTCGGCCAGGTCGTAGGCCGGCGCCCGGTCCACCTGGTCGAGGAGGCACGACCCGGGCTCGCGGTCGGGCCGCCACCGCAGGACCGACACGGCGTGCCGGAACCGCGCCCCCTCCATCTGGTCGAACGCCACCTCGACGACGCGCTCCGGGCGCAACGGCACGTAGGACACGTCCTTGGCCGACGAGAAGCGGGAGCGGTCGGTCTCGGCGCCGACCACGTTGCCGTCGTCGTCGCGCACGACGAGCGGCTCGAGCTCGTCCACCAGCTCCCGCCGGCGCTTGTCGGTGAACGCCGCGATCCCGCCGACCCCGACCAGCTTCCCGTCCTCAGTGAAAAGCCCGAGCAGGAGCGAGCCGACGCCCTGGCCCGACTTGTGCACGCGGTAGCCGTAGACGACGGCGTCGGCGGTGCGCGAGTGCTTGATCTTGAGCATCGTCCGCTTGCCCGGGGCATACGCCTGGTCGAGCGGCTTGGCCACCACCCCGTCGAGACCGGCGCCCTCGAACCGCTCGAACCACTCCTGCGCCGTCTCGGCCGACGTCGTGATCTGGGTCAGGTGGATGGGGTCACCATCCTTCAGGCCCGACATCGCGTCCTCCAGCCGGGCCCGCCGTTCGCGGAACGGCAGCCCGAGCAGCGACTCGTCCCCGAGGGCGAGCAGGTCGAAGCAGACCAGCTCGGCCGGCGTCTCCTGGGAGAGCTTGCGGATCCGCGACTCGGCCGGGTGGATCCGCTGCGAGAGGTGCTCCCACTGCAGGCGCTCCTGCCCCGCCGCGCCGCTGCGCACGACGATCTCGGCGTCGACGACGCAGCGTTCGGGCAGCAGACGCAGAACGTCGGCGACCACCTCGGGGAAGTAGCGGGTCAGCGGCTTGCTGCCGCGGCTGGCCAGCTCGACCTCGTCGCCGTCGCGCAGCACCAGGCAGCGGAAGCCGTCCCACTTCGGCTCGTAGGCCAGGCCACCGGCGACGCTGTCGGCCGCAGGCACCCCCACCACGGCCTTGGCGAGCATGGGCTGCAGGGGCAGGTCGAGAGGCTGGTCCACCCGCGCATCATCTCCCGAGACCCGCGACGCGGAGGTCGACCTGTCACGATGACCGTATGCCGACCCTCGCCCCCTCGCGACGAGCGGTGCAGGGGGTCGCCCT
>JBDSYO010000317.1:0-2943 GCA_039925625.1 Lapillicoccus sp.
ACGTTTCTGAACAACTCAAGGGAGACACGAGGATGACGAACACCGCCTTCATCGGCCTGGGCATCATGGGGAACCCGATGGCCGGCCACCTGGCCAGGGCCGGGCACACGGTGACCGGCTACAACCGCACGCCAAAGTACGACGACCTCAAGGCGGCTGGGGGCACAGGCGCCTCGTCCATCGCCGAGGCCGTCGCCGACGCGGACGTCATCTGTGTCATGGTCCCCGACTCGGCGGACGTGCGTGAGGTCCTGGCCGGCAACGGCGGCGTCTTCGACAGCGCCAAGCCCGGCACGCTCGTCATCGACTTCTCCAGCATCCGCCCCGACGTCACCGTCGAGCTGGCCAAGGAGGCGAAGGAGCGCGGCTTCCGGCTCCTCGACGCCCCGGTGTCCGGTGGCGAGGCGGGCGCGAAGAACGCCGCCCTGTCGATCATGGTCGGCGGCGACGCCAAGGACTTCGAGGAGGCCAAGCCCCTGCTCGAGACGGTCGGCAAGACGGTCGTCCACGTCGGCGGCAGCGGCTCCGGTCAGACCGTCAAGGCGGCCAACCAGCTCATCGTCGCCACCAACATCCAGGCGCTCGCCGAAGCCGTCGTCTTCCTCAAGGCCTATCACGTCGACCTTGAGGCGGCCCTCGAGGTGCTCGGTGGTGGCCTCGCCGGGTCGAAGGTCCTGGAGCAGAAGAAGCAGAACATGCTCACCGAGTCGTTCGATCCCGGTTTCCGGATCGACCTGCACCACAAGGACATGGGCATCGTCACCTCGGCCGCGCGTGAGGTCGGCGTGGTCGTTCCCGTAGCGGCCCTCGTCGCCCAGCTGATGGCGTCGGCCCGCGCCAACGGCGACGGCGGTCTCGACCACTCCGCGCTGCTGCGTGGCGTCGAGCGCCTCAGCGGCCTCTGACCACCTGACCCACCCTCACCGCATATATCCGCCGAACGCTTCTCAACAGACCAAGGACTCACGACCATGACTCGTATGCGCACCGCCGACGCCGCGGTCCTCATCCTGGAGAAGGAGGGGGCCACCCAGCTCTTCGGACTGCCGGGAGCGGCCATCAACCCCTTCTACAACGCGGTCCGCGCGCACGGCGGCCTCAAGCACGTGCTCGCGCGCCACGTCGAGGCCGCGTCCCACATGGCCGAGGGCTACACCCGCGCCAGGGCGGGCAACATCGGTGTCTGCGTGGGGACCTCGGGACCGGCCGGCACCGACATGATCACCGGCCTCTACTCCGCGTCCGCCGACTCGATCCCGATCCTCTGCCTCACCGGCCAGGCGCCGGTCGCCAAGCTGCACAAGGAGGACTTCCAGGCCGTCGACATCGCCTCGATCGCGGGGCCGGTTGCCAAGTGGGCCGTCACCGTGCTCGAGCCGGGGCAGATCCCGGGCACCTTCCAGAAGGCGTTCCAGCTCATGCGCTCCGGCCGACCCGGCCCGGTGCTCATCGACCTGCCGATCGACGTGCAGATGGCCGAGATCGAGTTCGACATCGACGCCTACGAGCCGCTGCCCGTGGTCAAGCCGGCCGCGACCCGCCGCCAGGCCGAGAAGGCCCTGACCATGCTGGCCGCCGCCGAGCGCCCCCTCATCGTCGCGGGTGGAGGGATCGTCAACGCCGATGCGGCCGACCTGCTGGTCGAGCTGGCCGAGGTCACCGGCGTCCCCGTCGTGCCGACCCTGATGGGTTGGGGCACCCTCCCCGACGACCACGAGCTGAACGCCGGCATGGTGGGGCTGCAGACGTCGCACCGGTTCGGCAACGCGACCATGCTCGAGTCGGACTTCGTCCTCGGCATCGGCAACCGGTGGGCCAACCGCCACACCGGCAGCGTCGACGTCTACACCAAGGGCCGCACCTTCGTGCACGTCGACATCGAGCCCACGCAGATCGGCCGCGTCTTCTCGCCCGACCTCGGCATCGTCTCCGACGCCGGCGAGGCGCTGCGCGTCTTCGTCGAGGTCGCCCGGGAGATGAAGGCCGACGCCCGGCTGCCCGACTACGGGGTGTGGGCCAAGAGCTGCCAGCAGCGCAAGGGCACCATGCAGCGCAAGACGAGCTTCGACGTCACGCCGATCAAGCCGCAGCGGGTCTACCAGGAGATGAACACCGCCTTCGGCCCCGACACGACCTACGTCTCGACCATCGGTCTCTCGCAGATCCAGGCCGCCCAGCTACTGCACGTCTACGCCTCCCGCCACTGGATCAACGCCGGTCAGGCCGGGCCGCTCGGCTGGACCCTCCCGGCGGCGCTCGGGGTGGCCACCGCCAAGCCCGACGAGACGGTCGTCGCGCTCTCCGGCGACTACGACTTCCAGTTCCTCATCGAGGAGCTCGCCGTCGGCGCGCAGTTCAAGATCCCGTACATCCATATCGTCGTGAACAACGCCTACCTGGGCCTGATCCGTCAGTCGCAGCGCGGGTTCGAGATGGACTACTGCGTGCAGCTCTCGTTCGACAACATCAACGCACCTGAGCTCAACGGGTACGGCGTCGACCACGTCAAGGTCGCCGAAGGCCTGGGGTGCAAGGCGATCCGCGTCTCCGAACCGGACGACATCCTGCCGGCGCTCGAGCAGGCGAAGAAGCTGATGTTCGAGTTCCAGGTCCCGGTCGTCGTCGAGGTCATCCTCGAGCGGGTGACCAACGTGTCGATGGGCACCGAGATCGACAACGTCACCGAGTTCGAGGAGCTGGCCGCCCGCGGCATCGACGCCCCCACCGCCATCTCGATGCTCGACTGACCGCTTTACCCGACCACTCGACTGACAGGCTGACCCGATGACCCGCCCGCGCACCGTGCTTGTCGCCTCCGACAAGTTCAAGGGCTCGCTCACCGCCGCGCAGGTCGCGGCGGCGGTGAGCGCCGGTATCCGCCGCGTCTCGGACGCGCGCATCGTCACGGTGCCCGTGGCGGACGGGGGAGACGGCACGGTGGAC
>JBDSYO010000318.1:0-6852 GCA_039925625.1 Lapillicoccus sp.
GGCCCTCACCGGCATCCCCCACACCTCGGTGCTCGCCACCGAGGCCGACGGGATCCGGCAGCGCCTGGCCTTCGACGCCACGGCGACCACGGCGGCCGAGGTGCTGGCCGCCGTCAGCGCCCGGGCCGCGGTGCGCGACCTGGCCATCGAGGAGCCGGACATCGAGGACGTCGTCCGGCGGATCTACACCGCCACCCGCTGACCGGCCGCCCGTGCGTACGGTGGGCTCATGAGCGACGACCTGCCCACCCTCGCCGTCACCGGCTCGACCGGCGCCGTGGGCGGTCTCGTCGCCCAGGCGCTCGCCGATGCCGGTCTCGCCCAACGACTGCTCGTCCGCGACGCCGCGCGGGCCCCTCGGCTCGACGGCGCCACGGTGGCGGTCGCGGAGTACGGCGACCGCGCGGCCGCGCGCGACGCGCTGAAGGGGGTGCGCACCCTGCTCATGGTCTCGGCGGCCGAGAGCGCCGACCGGCTGGGCGAGCACTGCCGCTTCGTCGACGCTGCGGTCGAGGCCCGGGTCGAGCACATCGTCTACACCTCGTTCGCCGGCGCGAGCGCCGACTCGGTCTTCACCCTGGGCCGCGACCACTGGCATACCGAGGAGCACATCCGCGAGTCGGGGATGCGGTTCACCTTCCTGCGCGACAACTTCTACCTCGACTTCGTGCCCTTCTTCACCGGGGAGGACGGGGTGATCCGCGGTCCGGCCGGCGACGGGCGCGCCGCCATGGTCGCCCGCGCCGACGTGGCCCGGGCCGCCGTCGCCGTCCTGCGCGACCCGGGGGCGCACGCCGACCGCACCTACGCCATCACCGGCGGCGAGGCCATCACCCTCGGCGAGGCGGCCGCGGTGCTGTCCGAGGTGAGGGGCACGCCGGTCAGCTACCACGCAGAGACGATCCCCGAGGCGTATGCGTCGCGTCGCCGCTGGCCCGCGCCCGCCTGGCAGTACGACGCGTGGGTCTCGACCTACACGGCCATCGCCGCCGGCGAGGTCGCCGCCGTGAGCGACGACGTGCGGCAGCTGACCGGCCGGGCCCCCCTCACGCTGCGCGAGGTGCTGGAGGCGCCCTCGTGACCGGTTTCACCGGCATACCGGCCGACGCCGTCGCGTTCTACGCCGACCTGGAGCAGCACAACTCCCGAGAGTGGTGGGCGCGCAACAAGGACCGCTACGAAGAGTCGGTGCGCGAGCCGGTCCTCGCCCTCACCGATGCCCTGGCCGACGAGTTCGGGGAGGCGAAGCTGTTCCGGCCGCACCGTGACGTGCGCTTCAGCACCGACAAGTCGCCGCTCAAGACGGAGCAGGGCGCGGTCGTGCAGGGCATCGAAGGGATGGGGTACTACCTGCGGGTGAACGCCGACGGGCTGTTGGCCGGCGGCGGGTCGATGCACCACGCGAGCGACCAGGTCACCCGGATGCGGGCCGCCGTGGACGACGAGGAGTCCGGCGAGGCGCTGGCCGACCTCGTCGACGCGCTGCACGACCAGCACTTCCAGACCGGCGGGGAGGTGCTCAAGACCCGGCCGCGCGGGGTCGCCGCGGACCACCCGCGCCTCGAGCTGATGCGCCACAAGAGCCTCATCGCGTGGCGCGACCACGGGACGCCCGACTGGCTCGGCACCGCAGCGGTCGTGCGCCACGTGCGCGAGGACTGGCGGGCGATCCGTCCGCTGGAGCAGTGGTTCGCCGCGCACGTTGGCCCGTCGACCATCCCGGTGCGCGAGCGGCGACCGGGCGGCTGACGGCGGAGCAATCTACAAGGTGAGCAGCATCCGGGTGTTGCCGAGGGTGTTGGGCTTGACCCGTTCCAGGTCGAGGAACTCCGCGACGCCCTCGTCGTAGGAGCGCAGCAGCTCCACGTAGACCTCCGGGTCGACCGCCTGTCCCTCGATCGTCACGAAGCCGTGGTGGGCGAAGAACGCCGTCTCGAAGGTGAGGCAGAACACCCGCGCCACGCCGAGCTCCTTAGCGTCGTGCAGGAGCGTCGTCAGCAGCGCCGACCCGAGACCGTGCTTGGTGTACGCCGGGTGGACGGCCACCGTGCGTACCTCCGCCACGTCCTCCCACATGACGTGCAGCGCGCCGCAGCCGACGACCACCCCGTCGACCTCGACGACCCGGAACTCGTGCACCGCCTCGTAGTAGGTCACGGCGTCCTTGACGACGATGCGTCCCGACTGGGACATGGGCTCGACGAGGTCGCGGATGGCGCGTACGTCCGGGGTACGGGCCCGCCGCACCGAGAAGTCCGTCGTCACGTCAGCGGCCGGTGAGCGCCTGGCGCAGCAGGTGGACGAGGGCGTCGAGCTGCACGGAGTCGCCCGAGCCGACCTCCTCGTCACTGCCGTCGAGGGCCCGCGCGGCGAGGCCCTGCTTGCTGTCGATGAGCTCGGCGATCCGGCCGTCGATGGTCTGGGCCGCGAGGATGCGCCACGCCGTGACGGGCTCGTCCTGCCCGATCCGGTGCACCCGGTCGATGGCCTGCTGCTGCTCGGCCGCGGTCCACGACAGCTCGGCGAGGACGACGTTGGAGGCCGCGTGCAGGTTGAGCCCGACGCCGGCGGCCATGAGCGAGCAGACCGCCACCGAGACGTCGGGGTCCTTCTGGAACGCGTCGATCGCGTGCTGGCGCTGCGTGACGCTCTGGTCGCCGCGGATGGAGACGGTGCGCAGCTCGGCCTCGCGCAGGATGCGCTCGGCGGTGTCCATCACGTCGATGTGCTTGGCGAAGAAGACGACCTTCCCCACCGAGCGCGCCAGCTGGGCGGTGTAGTCCGCCGCCAGCGCCGCCTTGGCCTGGCCGATCCGGCGGACCATGGTGAAGACGTTCTCGCCGCCCCCGCCGGTGCTCTTGGACGACTCGAGCTCCTGCACGCATACCCGGCGCATGAGCTCCTCGTCGACCTCGACGGAGGCCGAGGCGGCTACGGCCAGGAGGCCGTCCATCCCCTGCCGGCCGCTGCCCCGCTCGTTCTCCCGGGTCTGGAGCAGCCGGCGGTAGCTCGCGAGCAGACGCTGCCCGAGCTCGCGCTCGGAGGCGCGGATTGAGCGGGCGGCCTCGTCGTCGAGCTCGACGGGGATGTCGGCGATCCGCTTGTCGGGCAGGTCCTTGGCGACGTCGACCTTGCGGCGGCGCACGATGCCCATCTCGATGACCGACGTGCGGGCCTGGGGGTAGAAACCGCGGTCGGCGGGGGTCAGCCCGCTGTCCTCCAGACGTCGCATGAGCTCAGGCCCGGGGCGGCCGTTCTTGACCCAGCCGAGGAACCGCCAGATCGCGTTGAAGTCCTCGACGTCGTTGATGAGCGGCGTGCCGGTCAGGGCGAGGAGCAGCGGGTCGCCGCCGGGGGCGTTCTCACGGATCCGCTCGCCGAGGGCCAGCACGTGCTGGGAGCGCTGGGAGGTGAGGTTCTTGATGAAGTGCGCCTCGTCGACGACCATCGAGCGGAAGCCGAAGCTCGACAGCCACGACAGGTGCCGGTCGAGCACGGTGTAGTTGACGACGAAGACGTCGGCGAAGGCGTCGACGTCCACCCCGTCACCGTGGATGACGGTCACGCGCCGTCGGGGGGTCCACCGGTGCACCTCGCGCGCCCAGTTGATCTTCACGACGTTGGGGACGACCGCGAGCATCGGGTAGGCGCCCGCGACCGAGGCGGCGAGCACCGACTGCGCGGTCTTGCCGAGCCCGGGCTCGTCGGCGAGCAGGAAGGTGCGGTGGCCCTGCCGGACCGCCTCCAGCATCCGGATCTGGTGGGGCATGAGGTCGTAGCCGACCGGTGAGTAGCGGTCGATCCTCGGCATGGGCGGCAGGGTCATCGAGGCCGCGCCGCCGCCGGCGCCCTGTTCGAAGGCCCGGTAGAGCGGGTCCATGAGGTCCCAGCGGGCCAACAGGCCCGGCGTGTAGTCCTCGTCGCGGGGACGGGTGAGGTCAGGCGCGAGGAAGGGGTTGGCGCGCACCCGGGCCGGCACCGAGCGCGGCACGACCTGCTTGGCGGCCAGCTCGGCCGACACCGCCGGGGCGCGGCTGGGCGTCGTCGCAGCGATCACGAGGTCCTCGGGAGCCAGCTCGGCCCCCGACTCGAGCAGCCAGTCGAGACGCATCCGCTGGGCGGCTGGTCCCGGCACGGCGCTGTCGTCGAGCAGCCGCAGCAGGGTGGTGTCGTGCGCGGCCGCCTTGGCCAGGATGGTCGCGACGCCGTCGAGGCGCTTGAGCAGCTCGGACCTCGCCCCCGGCGAGATGGTGACGTCGGCCTTGATCCGGGCCCGCTCCTCGCGGACGAGCAGGGCGATGACCTGGAACTTCGTACGCTTGGCCGGACCGACCTTGCCCTCGAGCGACTTAGCCTCCACCTCCCGGACCCGCCGGGCCAGGATGGGGATGATCGGGGCCGGGTCGTCGGCCCGGTTGCCTCGAGACTGGCCCTGCTGGCCCTGCTGGGCACCGCCCTGCGCGGAGGCGCGGGCCGGCGCGCTGGGCGCGGACGAGCGACGGGACGACCGACGTCGGTCGGTGGTGGGCATGGTCCTCCTCGGTGTCCACCTGGCGTAACAGCGTTCGCGGCGGTCCGCGCCGGAGCACCGGGCCCGGGGCCCTGGTCCGTTCGGCGTGGTGCCGGAGGTGGTGGCGCGTCCGCTGCTGGTGCGTGCAGTCGGTGTGACCAGGCCGCGGGCGGAGCGCTCAGCCCCCAGCCTACGACGCCGACCCCCGGTTCACCCACTCGGGCCCAGACGAGACCGCAACGAGACGGCCGACAGACGAGAGGGCGGACACGGAACGGCCCCGGGACCGTGATGGTCCCGGGGCCGTTCGGTACGCCGGTGCTTGAGGTCCTGAAGTCCGGCGACCGGTCCCTCCGTGGTCAGGCCGAGGCCGCGCCCGTCGAGTCCTGCGGTCCGGCTGAGCCGGCCCCCGGAGCACCGACCGTGTCGATGTCGATGCCCTCCATGCCCTCGATGCCGTCGATCCCGTCCATCGGCGGGGTGTCGGGGATCTCGGGGAGGGTCTCCTCGCGCTTGGAGCCGGCGAAGGTGAACGTCGCGTCCTTCCAGACCTCCCCGTCGAAGCCGGTGGCGTCGACGAGCACGAACTCGCCCGCCTTGAGCTCGCCGTAGAGGATCTTCTCGGACAGGACGTCCTCGATCTCGCGCTGGATCGTGCGACGCAGCGGCCGGGCGCCCAGCAGCGGGTCGTAGCCCTTCTTGGCGAGCAGGTTCTTGGCCGCGGTCGTGAGCTCCATGCCCATGTCCTTGTCCTTGAGCCGCACGTCGAGCTTGGCGATCTCCAGGTCGACGATGGCGACGATCTCCGACTGCGTCAGCTGCGGGAAGACGATGGTGTCGTCCACGCGGTTGAGGAACTCGGGGCGGAAGTGCTGCTTGAGCTCGTCCACCACCTTGTTCTTCATCCGGTCGTACTCGCTGCGCGTGTCGGGACCGGCCGAGAAGCCGAGGCTGCCCTTGCTGATGTCCCGGGTGCCGAGGTTGGTCGTCATGATGATGACGGTGTTCTTGAAGTCGACCATCCGGCCCTGAGAGTCGGTGAGCCGACCGTCCTCGAGCACCTGCAACAGGGTGTTGAAGATGTCGGGGTGGGCCTTCTCGACCTCGTCGAACAGCACGACCGAGAACGGCTTGCGCCGCACCTTCTCGGTCAGCTGGCCACCCTCCTCGTACCCGATGTAACCGGGAGGCGAGCCGAACAGCCGCGACACGGTGTGCTTCTCGGAGTACTCCGACATGTCGAGCTGGATGAGGCTGTCCTCGTCGCCGAAGAGGAACTCCGCGAGCGTCTTGGCCAGCTCGGTCTTACCGACGCCGGTGGGGCCGGCGAAGATGAACGAGCCGCCGGGGCGACGGGGGTCCTTCAGGCCGGCACGCGTACGCCGGATCGCCTGGGACAGCGCCTTGATGGCGTCGTCCATGCCGACGATGCGCTTGTGGAGCTCGGCCTCCATGTTGAGCAGGCGGCTGGACTCCTCCTCGGTCAGCTTGAAGACGGGGATGCCCGTGCTCGCCGCAAGGACCTCGGCGATCAGCTCCTCGTCGACCTCGGCGACGACGTCCATGTCACCGGACTTCCACTGCGCCTCGCGCTCGGCGCGCTGCTGGGAGAGCTGCTTCTCGTCGTCGCGCAGCCGGGCCGCCTTCTCGAAGTCCTGACCGTCGATGGCGGCTTCCTTCTGGCGACGCACGTGCGCGATCTTGTCGTCGTACTCGCGCAGGTCCGGCGGCGCCGTCATCCGGCGGATGCGCAGTCGCGCGCCCGCCTCGTCGATGAGGTCGATGGCCTTGTCGGGCAGGAACCGGTCGTTGATGTAGCGGTCCGCCAGGTTGGCCGCGCTCACCAGCGCCGCGTCCGTGATCGAGACCCGGTGGTGCGCCTCGTAGCGGTCGCGTAGGCCCTTGAGGATCTCGATGGTGTGGGCCAGCGTGGGCTCGGCCACCTGGATGGGCTGGAACCGGCGCTCGAGGGCCGAGTCCTTCTCGATGTGCTTGCGGTACTCGTCGAGGGTGGTCGCCCCGATGGTCTGCAGCTCACCACGGGCCAGCATCGGCTTGAGGATGCTGGCAGCGTCGATCGCGCCCTCGGCCGCACCGGCACCGACGAGGGTATGGATCTCGTCGATGAAGATGATGATGTCGCCGCGGGTGCGGATCTCCTTGAGGACCTTCTTCAGGCGTTCCTCGAAGTCACCGCGGTAGCGGCTGCCGGCCACGAGCGCGCCGAGGTCGAGCGTGTAGAGCTGCTTGTCCTTGAGCGTCTCGGGCACCTCGCCCTTGACGATGTCCTGGGCGAGGCCCTCGACGACGGCCGTCTTGCCGACGCCGGGCTCCCCGATGAG
>JBDSYO010000319.1:0-6980 GCA_039925625.1 Lapillicoccus sp.
CCCGTCGGACGGGCGCGCACCATCGCCCTGTTCAGCCTGTTCCTGGCCTCGACCATGGAGCTGCTCGACACGACGATCGTCAACATCGCCCTGCCGAGCATCGAGACCGGGCTCGGCGCGAGCGGCGCCCAGCTGCAGTGGATGGTCGCGGCCTACCCGCTGGCCTTCGCGGTCGCCCTCGTCACCGGCTCGCGTCTCGGCGACCTGTGGGGGCGCAAGCGGCTGTTCGTGGCCGGCCTCGTGGGCTTCACGCTGATGTCGGCCGCCTGCGGGATGGCTCCGACGGCCGCTGCGCTCATCGCCTTCCGGGCGCTGCAGGGGCTGGCCGCCGCCGCGATGATCCCCCAGGTGCTCACCAGCATCCAGGTCATGTATGCGCCGAAGGAGCGCGCCGCGGCCATGGGCCTGTTCACGGGGCTGGCCGGGGTGACGGCCGTGCTCGGACCGGTCGTCGGCGCCATGCTGACCGACGCCGACCTCGGCGGCCTCGGCTGGCGCTCCATCTTCCTCGTCAACATCCCCGTCGGTCTCGTCGCCGTCGCGGCCGCCCTGCGCTGGGTGCCGGAGTCGGTCTCAGAGCGCCGCCCCGGCATCGACGCCCGCGGGGTGCTGACCCTCGCGGCCGGACTGCTCGCCGTGCTCTACCCGCTGACCATGGGTCGCGAGCTGGGCTGGCCGCTCTGGATCTTCGCCCTCGTCGCCGCGGGGCTGCTCGTCCTCGTCCGGTTCGTCTGGTCGCAGCGAGAGGCCGAGCGGCAGGGTCGGGAGCCCCTCGTGGCCCTCAGCCTCTACCGGGGCCGGGCGTTCGGGGCCGGGTCGGCCGTGCACGCGATCCTCTTCGTCGCCATGGGTGCCGTCTTCCTCGGCCAGACCGTCTACCTCCAGGCCGGCCTCGGCTGGACGGTGCTGCACGCCGGCCTGGCCGGGGTGCCGTTCGCCCTCGCCACCACGGTCTTCGCCGGCCTCGGCGTGGCGGTGCTCGCCCCGCGGATCGGCCGCCGCGTGCTCCAGCTGGGCGCCGTGACCTGGGCCGTAGGCGCACTCGTCCTGCTCGCCGCCGTGCACGGGGCGACGGCCGACACCTCGACCTGGGCCTTCGTCCCCGGATTCGTCGTCTCCGGGGCCGGGTTCGGGCTCCTGGTGGCGCCGATCGGGATGTTCACCATCGCGGAGGTGCCGGTGGAGCACGCCGGCTCGGCCTCGGGCCTGGTCAACACGACCGGCCAGCTGGGCAGCGCGGTCGGGGTGGCCCTGGTGGGCACCGCGTTCTTCACCGTCGTCGACGCCCAGGCGGGCCCGGGGGTCGCACCGAGCGCGATGTTCGGGCCGGCGTTCCAGCTGACCCTGGTGGTGCTGGTCGTCCTCATGATCGGTGCCGCCGTGGCGGCCCACGCCCTCCCCCGCCACCCGGCGGCCGGGGCGAGCAGGGGCTGACCGGCAGCGCCGCCCCGCCTCTGGCAGCATCGAGGCCATGCTGGTGACCGGACTCCACCTCTACCCCGTCAAGTCGCTCGGCGGGGCAGCGGTGGAGTCCGCCGTCGTCGAGCCGTGGGGTCTGGCCGGCGACCGCAGGTGGGCCCTCGTCGACGGCGCGGGCGAGCCGGTGACCGCGAGGGAGTGCCACGCCCTCCTGCGGTTGACCGCGACGGTCGTCGACGACGACACGATCCGCCTCCTCGACCGGGCCGACGGCGAGAGCATCCTCGTCGACACCCCGCTCGGCCTCGGACCCGTGCCGGTGGCGTTCTCGCGCTTGGGTTTCGCGGCGCCGGCCGACGCCGACGTCAGTGAGTGGGTCTCGGCCCGCGTCGCACGGACAGTACGGCTGGTCTGGCTCGAGGATCCGACGTCCCGTCCGATCAGCGGCGCTCGCGGCGGGCTGCCGGGCGAGTCGCTCTCGCTCGCCGACGCCGGGCCGCTGCTCCTCACCTCCGAGGCATCGCTGGCGCAGCTCGACGCTTGGATGGCCACTGAGGCCGACGAGCCGGACGCTCCCGACCTCGACCCCGCGGACCTCAGCGACGCGAGCGTGGTCGAGCCGCCCAAGGGGTTGGACATGAGGCGGTTCCGGCCGAACCTCGTCATCGACGGGGACGAGCCGTTCGCCGAGGACGCGTGGCCGGGCGTGCGGGTGGGGGACGTGCACTTCCGCACGACGATGGTCTGCGACCGTTGCGTCATGACGACGCTCGACCCCGACACGCTCGGCGGGGGCAAGGAGCCGATCCGCACCCTGGCGCGGCACCGCCGCTGGGACCGCAGCACCTGGTTCGGCATCCGGCTCGTGCGGGTCGGCGGCGGCACGGAGATTCACGTCGGCGACGCCGTGGTCCCGGAGCCGGCGGCCGTTCCCATCGGCTGACCACCCCGCCCGCCGTACGCTGCCCGGCATGGGCGTCGTCGCGAGCGTGTTCACCGGGCTGGCCGCCCTCCTGCACGTCTACATCTTCGTGCTGGAGAGCCTGCGCTGGACCCGGCCGGAGGTCTGGAGGCGCTTCATGGTGGCGGACCAGGCGACGGCGGACGCCACCCGGCCGATGGCGTACAACCAGGGGTTCTACAACCTCTTCCTCGGCCTCGGGGCGGCGCTCGGCGTCGTGCTCTGGTGGACCGGCCAGCCCACGGTGGGACGCACACTCGCGCTGTTCTGCACCGCGTCGATGGTGCTCGCCGCGACGGTGCTGGTGACCAGCGGGCGGCAGTACCTGCGGCCGGCCCTGACCCAGGGCACCCTGCCCCTCCTGGGTCTCGTCGCCTTCCTCCTCGCCTGACGACAGGCGCTACGCGAACTGGATGACCTGGCGGATGGCCGTGCCGTCGGCGAGCTGGTCCATGGCGTCGTTGATGTCGGCGAGCGTGATGTGGCTCGTGACCAGCGCCTCCACCGGCAGCCGCCCCTCCCGCCACAAGCCGACGAAGAGCGGGATGTCGCGCGACGGCACCGTTGAGCCCAGGTAGCTGCCGATGACCGTCCGGCCCTCGGCGACGAGCCGCAGTGGCGAGATGCTGGCCATCGCGTCCGGCGGCGGCAGCCCGACCGTGACCGTGCGCCCGCCCGGAGCGGTGAGGTCGACCGCCGTCTCGAAGGCCCGCACGTGACCGGCGGCCTCGATGACCACCTGCGCCTTGACCCCCTCGGCGACGGCCTCCTGCGGAGTATGCGCGGCGTGCGCACCGAGCGCCCGGGCCTGCTCCAGCTTGGCCGGGAGGGTGTCGACCCCGACGACGCGCACGCCGTCCTGGGCGAGCGCGGTGATGAGCGCGGCCATGCCGACCCCGCCGAGGCCGACGACCGCGACGGTGTCGCCGGCCAGCGGTCGCCCGGCGTTGACGATGGCGCCCCCGCCGGTCAGCACTGCACACCCGAGCACGGCAGCGACGTCGGGCGGCACGTCGGCGGGCACCGGCACCACCGACCGCACGTCGACGACGGCGTGGGTCGCGAACGCGGAGACGCCGAGGTGGTGCTGGACCTCGGCGCCGTCCCGGTGCAGGCGCCGCCCGCCGGAAAGCAGCGTGCCCTTGTTGTTGGCCTGGGTGCCGGCGATGCAGGGGCGCAGCCCGTCGCTGGCGCAGCCCGCGCAGTCGCCGCAGCGCGGGAGGAAGGTCAGGACCACCCGGTCGCCGACGTCGACCGCGTCGACCCCGGCCCCGAGCTCCTCCACGATGCCCGCGCCCTCGTGGCCGAGCAGCATCGGCACGGGCCGCACCCGGTTGCCGTCCACGACGGACAGGTCGGAGTGGCAGACCCCGGCCGCCTCCATCCGGACGAGGATCTCCCCCGGACCGGGGGCGTCGAGCTCGAGGTCACCCACCGAGAGCGGCGCGCTCTCCCGGAAGGGCCGCGCGCGACCGATCTCCTCCAGCACCGCTCCCTGGATCCTCACGGTCAGCCCTCCTGCTCGGTGGCGGTCATCTGGTCGTCTCGCCCGGCAGCATGCCCTGAAGCGCCGTGCGCACCGCGTCGGGCATCGGCGTGGCCCGGCGGGTGGTGCGGTCGACGTAGACGTGCACCCAGTGGCCGACGGCGGCCACCGTCGCCTCCGCCGGGTCGGACGGCCCGTCGTCCGGGCCCCCGCCGAAGACACCCAGCGCATACGTGACGCTGCTGCGGCCGAGGCGCTCCACCCGCATACCGACGGTCAGGGGCTGGTGGAAGCCGACCTCGCGGTAGAAGATGCAGCCCGACTCCGCGACGACCCCGAGCTCCGGCGTGGTGGCCGCGTCGACCCCGCCCGCCCCGGCCAGCCACCCGTTGATGGCCGTGTCGAACAGCTCGTAGTAGACGGCGTTGTTGAGGTGGCCGAACATGTCGTTGTCGGCCCAGCGCGTGGGCATCGCGAGCAGCACGGGGAAGTCCCGGCGGGTCCACGACCGCCGTGCGTCGGACGCCATCAGGCCTGGAGCCCGTCCCACGACCAGCGCGGCAGGCGGAGGTCGTCGGGCACGTCGTCCGCCGACCCGTGGTAGCGCGCCATGCTCGTCGTCGTGGCCCAGGCGAAGTAGTCGTGCAGCACCGGTCGCACCGGGTCGGCGTCGGTGATCCCGACGTCCGTGAGGGCCCGGTCGAAGCAGGCGACCGCCCGCGCGTCCATCTCCTCGTGCGGGCCGTTGCCGCTGTGGAGCCGGACGACGGCGGACTCGTCGCCGTAGGCGTCGGTGAAGGTCGGTGGGCCGCCCAGCGCCTCCTCCCAGTAGGCCGCGAGCCGTTCGGTGTGGTCGGGCCGGAACCCGTGGCTGAAGGCATGGCTGACCACCTCGTCGGCGAGCACCCGCTCGTGCCAGGCCGCGGCCAGCCGGCGCAGCCCCGAGGCGCCACCGGCCGCGTCGTAGACGCTGTCCATGACCCCCATCATGGCCGCCCGCGCGACGCCTGTCGCCCTTGTCCCTACGCCTCTTTCGTCACCTGAGTCCCACTCCTCCGGGCGTGTCACGGCGACACGCCGATGAGCTCCAAAGTCGTTGCGAAAAAGCCGGATTGAGGCCTTGTCAACGGCGGGTGGGGAGGGGTAGAAATCTCCTACGCCCTTCCGCAAGGAGGAGCGGTCGGACGGCAATCGAGGTCCATCCGTGCGGAGCGATCTGCACGACCCACGGGACGACGTGGGTGGGCCAGGCGAGCTGGCCGGCGTTCGGACTTCGCCAGCGCCGAACACACCGAGACCCGGCCAACTCATACTTGGCCGGGTCTCACCTTGTCTCAAGGTCGTCGGGTGCTGCTGGGTCAGTTCTACCCGCCCCGGGTGACCCGCCGTGTGTCCGACACGCGTCCAGCGGGTAAACAGTTCGGCGTGCTGGTGCGAGCGCGGCACCGGCCGATACGGTCGTGACCGCCCCCCGGCGTACGCGTGTGCGGCCGACCGGCGCGGGCGACCCGGCTCGCTCCAGGAGGTCCCCTCGTGCCCGACCCTTCCCGTCACCTCATCGGCCTGCTGCTCGGCGCCGAGGAGGACTGGCCGCAGGCGTTCGAGGCGATCTTGCGCCGGGTGGGGCCGGTCAGCGACGGGTCGGGCACCGTGCACGAGGTGACGTCCGAGCGGCTCACCATCGAGCCGTTCGAGCTGACCGACCCGGTGCGCGCCGACCTGGTCATCGACCGGCTGGCCTATTGGTACTACCACCCCCGGGAGTGGCTCAAGAAGGCCGCGCTGATGGACGGCACCTACCTGCTCAACAGCCCGTTCACCTTCCAGTCGATGGAGAAGCACAGCGCCTACTGCGCGATGGTGCGGCTCGGCCTGAAGATCCCCCGCACGGTGCTGGTGCCCTACAAGAACCCCGTGGACAACATCCGCTGGCCCTACACCTCGGCCAAGTACAACCGCTCCTTCGACCTCGACGCCATCGCGGCCGACCTCGGGTACCCGCTCTACATGAAGCCGTTCGACGGCGGCGGCTGGCGGGGCGTGTCGAGGATCGAGAACCAGGACGACCTCCACTCCGCCTACGACGCCTCCGGCGAGATGCTCATGCACCTGCAGGCCACGGTCGACTACGAGAAGTTCGCGCGGGCCCTGTCGATCGGGCCGGAGACCATGGTCATGGACTTCCGCCCGGAGCAGCCGATGCACGGCCGGTATGCGGTGTCGCACGACTTCCTCTCGCCCAAGGCCGGCAACGAGTGCGCGGCGATCAGCAAGATCATCAACGCCTTCTTCGGCTGGGAGTTCAACTCCGCGGAGATGCTCGTGACCGGCGACGAGGTCTACCCGATCGACTACGCGAACGCCTGCCCTGACGTCGCCGTGACCTCCCTGCACTACTACTTCCCGTGGGCGATCACGGCGCTCGTGCGGTGGTCGGTGTTCTCGCTGGTGACCGGGCGCTCGACGAGCGTCGACCTGCATACCGACCGCTACTTCGCCATCGCCGACGACACCTCCCTCAGCTACGACGCGAAGATCGCCGCCTACCTCGCCCTGGCCAACGAGCACTTCACGACCGACCGCTACTGGCAGTGGTGCGAAGAGAACCTCCCCCACGTTCCGGAGCAGGTGCACGACTGGGTGTCCGGTCCCGACTTCGACCGGATCCTGCGCGAGACCGTCGATGCGACCTACCCCGAGCACGAGCGGGAGCGGTTCATGGCGCACTTCCGCGGGCTCACCGGGATGTGGGTCAGCGACACCGCCGCGGCCCGGGCGTAGGCACGCTGCCTGGGAGTTCGCCCAGAATCACCCGTGGGGGCTGTCAGAAGACAGAGACACGGACTATCCCTGGGTGGTCCGGCTCGTCCCGTCCTCCCGTTGGAGCAGCATGAAGATCTTGGCTCACCGCCGCCTGGTCGGCGCCGTCACACTCACCGGCGCCGCCGCCGCGACCGTGGCGTTCGCGATGGCCCCATCCGGGGTCGCCAGTGCCGCCGCCTACCCCGTCGTCACCCCCGCGGTCTCCGACTACGTCCAGGTCGCCGCGTCCGAGACACCCCCCACCGAGGCGCAGTGCTACTCCGTCGGCCGGCGGTGCTTCACCCCCGCCTC
>JBDSYO010000320.1:0-2573 GCA_039925625.1 Lapillicoccus sp.
CACCCTCGTCGACCCGCCCACCCCGAACTTCCCCCAGCGGCTGAGCCCCGCGGCGTGGGCCGGGAACATCTCGGCGCTCGCCGAGCCCGGCCCCTCCCAGGTCGCCGGCTACGCCAACGAGCGCTACCGGCTCGACGTCCTGTTCGACGAGATCGACCGGGCTGCGCCGCTGCCGCGCATCTCGGTCATCGACCTGGTCCGCACGGTCAACGACGACGCACCGAACCCGTTGCCTGCGGGCCTGACGGCGGCCGGGTTCGAGGAGATCCAGACGCAGGGCCTGGCCGCGGCGGCGGCCTACGTCAGCGGCATACCGGGGGCTCGAGTCCAGCCGGTCCCGGGTGGCTCGCACAACCTGCACATCGAACGCCCCGACGTCGTCATCGCCGCCGTGCGCGACCAAGTGACCGGGTCGAGGACCGGCGCCACGGTCCCCGCGTCCTGACGGCCCGCCGGGCACAGCCCGGCGTGGCGGCAGGTGGTCCCGTTGCCGCGGCAGTACTTTCGGCCCGTCGTCACATCGTCACACCGTCACACCACTCGGGGGGAACCATGAGAAGTCTCGTCCGCCGCACCTGGCTCGCCATCGCCGTCATCCCTCTGGTCGTCTTGGCCACCTCGCACACCGCGTTCGCCAGCAACGGCACCGCGTATGCCGCGGACCACGCCGCCATCACCTACTACTTCGACTCGGGCGACTACGTCACCGTCTGCGACAACGACATCGACAGCCACGGGGCGGTGGGATGGATCGAGGTCAGGCAGGCCGACGGGTCGTACCACGCCTTCCCCCACCTCTACGAGGGCGACGGGTACAACCACTGCACCCAGGTGGTGCAGGACGTGCAGCGAGAGACCGCCACCGTCAAGGTCGTCTCGTGCCTCCAGGACGGTCGCTACGGCCGGCCCTGGAACTGCGGCTTCGTCTACGTCAGCGGGTGAACCGCCCGGGAATGCTGAACGTACGCTGACCGGGTGGCGTCACCGACCTGGCGGGTCCTGCTCGGCTATGTACGCCCGCACGCCGGCATGCTGGTCCTCGGGGGGCTGCTGAGCCTGGCCACCGCGGCCAGCGGCCTCGCCCTGCCTCTGGTCGTCCGCTCGCTGATCGGCAACCTCGGCACCGACGCGCCGGTGACCGGGCTCGTCGTGCTCATGTCGGTGCTCGTCATCGCCAACGCCGCGATCGGGGCGCTCGGCGGCTACGTCCTGCGCCGCACCGCCGAGTCCGTGGTGCTCGCCGCTCGCCGTCAGCTGCTGTCGCGGTTGTTGCGGCTGCGGCTGTCGGCGGTGGAGCGTCTCGAACCCGGCGACCTCATGTCGCGAGTGACCGCCGACACGACCCTGCTGCGCGAGGTGACGATCGGGACGCTCGTCGGGGGCGTGACCGGCTTCCTCACCCTCGTCGCCACGATCGTGCTCATGGCCCTGCTGGACGTCGTCATGCTCGCCGTCACCCTCGTCGCGCTGGGGCTCGCGGTGGTCGTCATCGGCGTCGTCGTCCCGCGCATCAACCGCGCCTCGAAGCGGGCGCAGGAGTCGGTCGGGGTCATGGGGGCCGCACTCGAGCGGATGTTCGGCGCCTTCCGCACCGTCAAGGCCTCCGGCGCCGAGGAGCGCGAGGGCCGGCGGCTGGAGGAGGCCGCGCACGAGGCCTGGCGGGCCAGCATCCGCGCGGCCACCTGGAGCGCCGTGGCCGGCAACTCGGCCGGCCTCTCGATCCAGGTCGCGTTCATCGCCGTCCTCAGCGTCGGCGGTGCCCGGGTGGCCGGCGGCAGCATCAGCGTCGGCACCCTGGTCGCCTTCCTGCTCTACGTGTTCTTCCTCATCGCCCCGGTCAACCAGGTGGCCGGCGCGGTGACGCAGTACCACGTGGGCGCCGCGGCGGTGTCGCGCATCCAGGAGGCCGAGGCCCTCCCGGTCGAACCGGTGAGCCCGCCCTTCGACCTCCCTCCGCCGGGCAGCCCACCGGTGTCCGTCGCGTTCGAGCGGGTCGTGTTCCGCTACGACGACGCGCTGCCCGTGGTGCACGACGGCGTCACGTTCTCCGTCCCGCCGGGCGGGATGACCGCGTTCGTCGGGCCGTCGGGAGCGGGCAAGACCACCGTCCTGTCGCTCATCGAGCGCTTCTACGAGCCGGAGTCGGGGCGGGTCCTCGTCGACGGGCTCGACGTCCGCGACTGGCCGGTCGGCGAGCTGCGCGCCGCGATCGGCTACGTCGAGCAGGACGCCCCGGTGCTGTCCGGGACGCTGCGCGACAACATCGTGTTCGGCGCCCCGCGCGCGTCAGAGGACGACGTCCAGCAGGTGCTGCGCACGACGCGGCTCGTCGCCATGGTGGCCGCGCTGCCCGACGGCCTCGAGACCACGGTGGGCCACCGGGGGATGAAGCTCTCGGGCGGGGAGAAGCAGCGAGTGGCCATCGGGCGGGCTCTCCTGCGTCACCCCCGGTTGCTGCTGCTCGACGAGGCGACCTCGCAGCTCGACGCGGTCAACGAGTCCGCGCTGCGCGACACCGTCACCGATGTCGCCCGCACCACGACGGTGCTCGTCGTGGCCCACCGGCTCTCCAC
>JBDSYO010000321.1:0-10212 GCA_039925625.1 Lapillicoccus sp.
GGTCTCCTTCTCCTGGCACATGGTCGAGCACATGACGATCGCGATGTATGCGCCGACGCTTCTCGTCCTGGCGGCACCGGTCAGCCTCGCCCTCCGGGCCCTGCCCGCACGCACCGACGGGAGCCTCGGTCCACGCGAGCTGCTGCTCGGCCTGGTGCACTCGCGGCCGATGCGGGTGCTCGGCAACCCCGTCGTCGCGTCCGCGCTGTTCTTCGCGAGCCTCGTCGCTTTCTACTACTCACCGCTCTTCGAGCTCGCCCTGACGACGCATACCGGGCACGTGCTGATGGTCGCCCACTTCCTCGTCACCGGCTATCTCTTCGCCTGGGTGATGGTCGGCCGCGACCCCGGGCCGCCGAAGTGGGCGCCGTCGCTCCGGCTGCTCATCCTGCTCATCACGGTGTCGTTCCACGCGTTCTTCGGGGTGTCGCTCATGTCGGGGACGACCCTGCTGGCCCCGGGCTTCTTCGGGGAGATCGGGGTGTCGTGGATCCCCGACCCGCTCGCCGACCAGCAGCGCGGCGGCAGCATCGCGTGGGCGCTGGGGGAGGCGCCGGTGCTCATCATCGCCATGTTCGTCGTGCGCGACTGGGTGCGCACCGACGCTATCGAGAGCCGCCGCAAGGACCGGCAGGCCGAGCGCGACGGCGGCGCCGAGCTCACCGCGTACAACGAGCGCCTGCAGGCCCTCGCCCGCCGGCGGGAGCGCCAGGACACCTAGTCTGGAGCCATGAAGGTGGCGCTGGTGCAGCTCGCGTACAGCGACGACGAGACGGTCGCCGACCGGGTCGACCGCGTGGCTGCTCTCGTGAGGTCCCAGCGTGGCCACGACCTCGTCGTCCTACCCGAGCTGTGGGCGCCGGGAGGGTTCGCCTACGAGAGCTGGGAGTCGCGGGCCGACACCGCGCAGGGCGCCGTCGCGGCGGCGATGGGCGCCGCCGCCCGCGAGGCAGGTGTGACCCTGCACGCGGGGTCGATCGTCGAGACCAGCTCCGACGGCAGTACGGGCCCGGAGGGCAAGGACCTCTGGAACACCTCGCTCGTCTTCGGACCCGATGGTGCGCTGCAGGCGTCCTATCGCAAGATCCACCGGTTCGGCTTCGGCGTGGGGGAGCCGCGGCTCATGGAGGCCGGCGAGCTCGTCGTCACGACGGAGCTGCCCGACGGCGAGGGCGGCACGGTCACGGCCGGGCTGTCCACCTGTTACGACCTGCGCTTCCCCGAGCTCTACCGGGCCCAGCTCGACGCCGGTGCCAAGGTCTTCGTCGTTCCGGCGGCCTGGCCCCGCAAGCGGGTAGCCCACTGGACCCTTTTGGCCCACGCCCGAGCCATCGAGAACCAGTGCGTCGTCATCGCGGTCAACACCGCGGGCACCCACTCAGGGCACGAGATGGGGGGCCACTCCCAGGTGGTCATGCCCACCGGCGACGCCCTCGCCATCGCTGGTCTCGGTGAGGAGGTGCTCAGCGTCGACATCGACCTGGGCGAGGTCGACCGGTGGCGTGAGGCGTTCCCCGTGCTGGCCGACCGCCGCCTCCCCGACCGCGCTCGCTGACGCGCCGGTATGCGTACGGACTTCCGCACGGTGAGGGTCCGGGCGCCCGAGCTCGTCGGTCGCCGCTGGCTCAACACCGGGGGCGCCGACCTCACCCTCGCCGCCCTGCGGGGCCGCGTGGTGCTCCTCGACTTCTGGACCTTCTGCTGCGTCAACTGCCTCCACGTGATCGACGAGCTGCGCCCGGTGGAGGCGCAGTTCGAGGGCGATCTGGTGGTCATCGGGGTGCACTCGCCCAAGTTCGCCCACGAGGGTGAGCCCGCCGCGGTCGAGGCCGCCGTGGAGCGGTATGCGGTGCACCACCCCGTGCTCGACGACCCGGACCTGGTGACGTGGCAGGCGTACACCGCACGGGCCTGGCCGACCCTCGTGGTCGTCGACCCCGAGGGCTACGTCGTGGCCACGATGTCGGGCGAGGGGCACGGCCCGGGCCTGGTCTCGCTCGTGCGTGACCTCGTGGCCAAACACTCGGCGAAAGGTACGCTGCGGCAAGGGCGTTCGGCCTACGTGCCGCCTCCACCCCCTGCGTCGGCACTCCGGTTCCCGGGCAAGGTCGCCACCCTGCCTGACGGGTCGTTCGTCGTCTCCGACACCGCCCACCACCAGGTGGTCCACCTCGAGACCGACCTCGTGACCGAGCGTCGCCGGTGGGGCGGCCCCGGGGTGTTCGACGAGCCTCAGGGCGTGCTCGTGCTGCCGGCGGAGGAGGCGGCCCGGGTGGGGTGGGACGTGCTGGTCGCCGACTCGGTCCACCATCAGGTGGCGGCGATCTCCTTGTCCACCAACGAGGTTCTGGTCGTCGCGGGCACCGGTAGGCCGCTGCGCCGCCGGGAGGCGGGTGGCCCCGCGCTCGAGCAGGACCTGTCGACGCCGTGGGACCTGGCCTGGTGGCAGGACCGGGTCGTCGTGGCGATGGCCGGGGTGCACCAGCTGTGGTCTCTGCGCCTCGACCTCGACCCGTCTCGTGGCGTCATCACGGCCGTCGCGGGGACGACGCAGGAGGGGCTGCGGGACGGGCCCGGCGAGCAGGCGTGGCTCGCCCAGCCCTCCGGGCTGTCGACCTCAGCCGACGGTGAGCGCGTCTGGGTGGCGGACGCGGAGACGTCGGCGCTGCGAGTCCTCGACGCCGAGGGGCTCTCGACGCGGGTCGGCACGGGGCTCTTCGAGTTCGGCCACCGTGACGGCCCGGCCGACCAGGCTCTGCTGCAACATCCGCTCGGTGTGACCGAGCTGCCGGACGGCTCCGTGGCCGTGTGTGACACCTACAACGGGGCGGTCCGGCGCTACGACCCGGTGCGGGACGAGCTCTCGACACTGGCCACCGGACTGGCCGAACCGAGCGACGCCGTGGTGGAGGCGGACGGCGAGGGCGGGTTCCGCCTCGTCGTCGTCGAGTCGGCCGCCCACCGCCTGGTGCGCGTCGCCATCCCGGCCGACGCCCAGCGGGTGGAGGGTGAGGCCCGCCGCACCCACCGTCCCCCGACCGCCCTCAGGACCGGGCCGGTGGACCTCGTCATCGCCTTCGACCCGCCCGCGGGCCAGAAGCTCGACGACCGGTGGGGCGACCCGACGCAGCTCGTGGTCTCGGCCAGCCCACCGGAGCTGCTGCTCTCGGGCGGCGGGACGCAGGAGGGGCTCACCCGGGCGCTGACCCTGGCCCCCGGCATACCGGCGGGCACGTTGCACGTGTCGGTGCGGGCCGCGGCGTGCGACGTAGCGGGCGAGAACCCCGCCTGCCACCTGTTCCAGCAGGACTGGGGCATACCGGTCACCCTCGTCTCCGACGGCCCCTCGCGGCTGGAGCTCGACCTGCGAGGAACCTGAGCGCGTCCCCGTGTTTGCCCGGGCGAGCGGGCCGCGGCGCGGCTAGGGTGAGGCCGTTCTCGCCGTACGGGGAGGACGGGGTCACCGAAGCAACGACGCGCGAGAGCGCAAGAGCACGGAGGCACGTCATGGGAATCGGACTCGGAGTCTTCCTCATCGTCATCGGCGGGATCCTCAGCTTCACGCGCCTCGACGACACGCTGCTCAAGACCAACCTCGACGCCGTCGGCTACATCCTCATGGTCGGCGGACTGCTCGCCCTGATCTTCGGGACCATCCAGAACCGGCAGCGCACGAACACCTCGCACACCTCGGTGGTCGAGCGGCGCAACATCGAGGAGGGCAACGTCCAGCACGACGTGCACGAGGTGCGCGACGTGCGGGACGACCGCCGCGAGCTGTGACGGGCTCCGGGCCGGCCGGGGTCAGAAGGCCGACTCGGGCACGTCCATGATCGAGAGGTCCGTGCCCTCGGCGATGACCCGCTCGGCCGAGAGGGTCGGCAGCACCGTGCGGGCGAAGAAGCGCGCCGCGGCCACCTTGCCCGTGTAGAAGTCGCGGTCCTTGGCCGATAGGTCGTCGCCCCGGGACGCGAGGGCGTGCTGGGCCACCTCCGCCTGGCGCAGGAGCAGCCAGCCGACAACGAGGTCCCCGGCGCCGAGCAGCAGCCGCGAGGTGTTGAGCCCGACGGCGTAGACGTGGCGCACGTCGCCGCCCATCCGCGGGTCGGCCTTGAACGCCTCGCCCCCGACGTAGCCGAGGATCGCCTGCACGTCGTCGAGCGCGTGGGCGAGCAGCTCACGCTCGCGGTCGAGTGCTCCTTCGCCGGCCCCGAGGTCCTTGGCGAACTCCTGGATCTGCATGGCCAGGTGGCCGATGGCCACGCCCTGGTCCTTGACGATCTTGCGGAAGAAGAAGTCGAGACCCTGGATGGCGGTCGTGCCCTCGTAGAGGGTGTCGATCTTGGCGTCGCGGACGTACTGCTCGACCGGGTAGTCCTCGAGGAACCCGGAGCCGCCGAAGGTCTGCAGCGACTCGGTGCCGAGCAGGACCCACGCGCGTTCCGACCCGAGGGCCTTGACCATCGGCAGCAGGAGGTCGTTGACCCGGCTGGCCAGCTGGGCGGGCGAGTCGGCGTCAAGGGTCTCGCGACCGCTCGTGAGCTGGGCGGCGTCGACGACGTCCTGCTGTGTGGCGGTGAACAGGATGAGGGCCCGCATGCCCTCGGCGTACGCCTTCTGCAGCATGAGCGAACGGCGGACATCGGGGTGGTGGGTGATGGCGACCCGCGGCGCGCTCTTGTCGGCCTGCTGGGTGAGGTCGGCGCCCTGCACGCGCTGCTTGGCGTAGTCGAGCGCGTTGAGGTAGCCGCTGGACAGGGTGGCGATCGCCTTGGTGCCGACCATCATCCGGGCGTGCTCGATGACGCGGAACATCTGGGCGATGCCGTCGTGGACGTCGCCGAGCAGGGTGCCGACCGCAGGGGTGCCGTCGCCGAAGGTCACCTCGCACGTGGTCGACACCTTGAGGCCCATCTTGTGCTCGACGTTGGTGACGACGGCGCCGTTGCGCTCGCCCAGCGCGCCGGTCTCGAGGTCGACGTGGAACTTGGGGACGACGAAGAGGGAGAGCCCCTTGGTGCCGGGTCCGGCGCCCTCGGGCCGGGCCAGCACGAAGTGGACGATGTTGTCGGAGAGGTCGTGCTCGGCCGAGGAGATGAACCGCTTGACGCCGGTGATGCTCCACGTGCCGTCGGGGTTGGGGGTGGCCCTGGTGCGCCCGGCGCCGACGTCGGAGCCGGCGTCGGGCTCGGTGAGGACCATGGTGGCGCCCCAGGCGTGGTCGACCATGAGCCGGGCCAGCTTCTTCTGCTCGTCGGTGCCCATGATGTAGAGCAGCTTGGCGAAGGCGAAGCTCGACGCATACATCCCGACGGCCGGGTTGGCCCCGAGGACGAGCTCGTTGAGGGCCCACTTGAGCGATGGGGGGATGACGGTTCCACCGAGCTCCGCGGGAACGTCGGCGCCCCAGAAGCCGGACTCGACGTAGGCCGCGTAGGACTTCTTGAACGACTCCGGCATCCGCACCTCGTGGGTCTGCGGGTCGTAGACGGGCGGGTGCCGATCGGAGTCGAGCAGGCTGTCGGCCAGCTCGTGCTCCGCCAGCCGGGCGACCTCGCGGATCATCTCGCGGGCCGTGTCGACGTCGACGGCCTCGTAGGGTCCGTGGCCGACGACGTCGCCGCGGTCGAGGACCTCGAACAGCGTGAACTCGAGGTCGCGGACGTTGCTGCGGTAGTGGCTCATGAGGGGTCCTTGCTGGTGGGCCGGCCGGGGCGCCGACGAGGGTTACCCGTCGGTAACCGGCAGTATGCTACTCACGGGTAACCCCGCGCAAGGGGGGGCTACGCTCGTCAGCAGTCGGTCAGGAGACGTCCAGGCCAGCCCGGAAGGATGTCTGGCATGCGATCCCGCACCGGTCGCACCGTGCTCATCGCTGTGGTCACGGTGGTCGTCCTCGTCCTCGGGTATGGGGCGTACCAGTACCTCAACCTCACCCGGGGGATCACGACATCCGACGCCCTGGGCCCGAGCACCGCCGCCCCCACGTCGGCGGGCGCCCCCCGCCCCGACACCAACATCCTCATCATGGGGCTGGACAGCCGGGTCGACGAGAACGGCGAGCCGCTGCCGCAGGACATCTACGACGCGCTGCACGCCGGTGAGGCCACCGACGGGGGGCTCAACGCCAACGTCCTCATGTTGCTCCACGTGCCGGGCGACGGCAGCAAGGCGAGCGTCATCTCCATCGCGCGCGACGACTACGTCGACTTCCCCGACTGCCCTTACAAGCAGTGCAAGGGCAAGATCAAGCAGGCCTACGGGCTCGGGTTCGCGGCGGCTCAAGGACCCCTCGCCGGCAACACCTCGCTGAGCAAGCAGCAGCGGGAGCAGAAGGCGCGCGACGCCGGCCGATCGGCGCAGGTCAAGACGGTGCAGCAGTTCCTCGGCGTCACCATCAACCACTTCGTCGAGGTGACCATGGTGGCGTTCTACCAGCTCGCCCAGGTCGTGCAGCCGATCACGGTGTGCGTCAAGGAGCCCACCAAGGACTCCTACTCCGGCGCGGACTTCGTCGCCGGCGAGCAGCAGATCAACGCGTCGCAGGCGGTCGCCTTCGTGCGGCAGCGCCGCGACCTCTACGACCGCTACAACTTCACCGACCTCGACCGCGAGCGCCGCCAGCAGGCGTTCATCTCCTCGTTGGCCACCCAGCTCAAGCAGGCCGGCACCCTGGCCAACCCGATCAAGCTGGCGCAGATCATCGACGTGACCAAGCAGAACACCGCCGTCGACTCGGGGCTCAACCTCCTCGACTTCGCTCAGGACGCCCAGAAGATGGCCGGCGGCAACGTCACCTACTACACGCTGCCCGTCAAGTCCTTCGGCAAGGACTCCTTCGGCGAGGACATCAACGTCGTCGACGTCGCCGAGATCCAGGCCACGGTCAAGCAGCTCCTTGCGCCCCAGGGCTCCACGTCGACGACCACGACGGGCTCGACTCCGGCCCCGACGTCGACCACGACGCCGGGCAGGACGAGCTCGACGACGAAGCCGACCTCGACGCCGAGCGTGCCCACGACCGTCGCCGGCACCGCGACCCCCGCCCCGACCGACCTCACGGCCATCGGCGGCGGCGGCATCCCCTGCGTCAAGTAGGAGGGTCGTGGTCCCGCGAGGGGCTACAACCCTCCTCCGAGGGGGCGGGTGTGGAGCGGGCGACGAGAATCGAACTCGCGTGTCCAGCTTGGGAAGCTGGCGCTCTACCATTGAGCTACGCCCGCGTGCGGTGCCGTTCCCGGCAGCGCGTCAGGCAGCATACCCAATGCTTGGGAGCTCTCCGACCGCCTCCCGGTCGCTCCGGTCGAGCACCCGCTAGCCTCTCCCCGTGCTGCTCTCCGACCGCGACATCCGCGCCGAGATCGAGGCCGGGCGGGTCGTGCTGGACCCGTGGGACCCGCAGATGCTGCAGCCGTCGAGCGTCGATGTGCGGATGGACAAGTACTTCCGGCTGTTCGACAACCACAAGTACCCGTACATCGACCCGGCCGAGGACCAGCCCGACCTGACCCGTCTGGTCGAGGTCGGTCCCGGGGAGCCGTTCATCCTGCACCCCGGCGAGTTCGTGCTCGGGTCGATCCTCGAGACCATCACCCTGCCGGACGACGTCGCGGCCCGGGTCGAGGGCAAGAGCAGCCTCGGCCGGCTCGGGCTCCTCACCCACGCGACGGCCGGGTTCGTCGACCCCGGGTTCTCCGGCCACGTGACACTGGAGCTCTCCAACGTCGCCACCCTGCCCATCAAGCTGTGGCCGGGGATGAAGGTGGGCCAGCTCTGCTTCTTCCGGCTGTCCAGCGCGGTCGAGCGGCCCTACGGCAGCGACGCCTACGGCTCGCACTACCAGGGGCAGCGCGGCCCGACGGCGAGTCGGTCGTTCAAGAACTTCCACCGCACCCAGGTCTGAACCCGGGCAAAGGCTCCCCACAGCGCGCCCTCAGGTTCCGCGACGTACTCTCTGGCAGGTGGAACCTGAGCTGAGGTGGACGACCCGTCCGGACGCGCCGAGCGCGGTCGTCCTCGTGCTGCACGGCGGCACGGGCCGCAGCCACCTGCCGACCTCGTGGCTCAACCTCTCCGTGGTCCGTATGCTTCCCATCGCCTGGGCCGTGGCCCGCGCCGGCCGCGGGTCGTTCGCGGTCGCCCGGCTGAAGTTCACGGTGCGCGGGTGGAACGGCAGCGAGCAGAGCCCGGTCGCCGACACCCGCTGGGCGCTCGACGAGCTGTCCGCGGCGTACCCCGGCGTCCCGATCGCCGTCGTCGGACACTCGATGGGCGGGCGGGCCGCGCTCGCCGTTGCCGGTGACCCGCGCGTCGTCGACGTCGTCGGTCTCGCCCCGTGGGTCGAGGGTGGCGAGGGGGGCCAGGCCCACGACGCCCAGAAGACCCTGGTCATCCACGCCCTGACCGACCGGATGACATCCCCGGCCGCGAGCCGCCGGGTCGTCGAGGCGCTGCAGGCCCGGGGCCTCGTCGCCTCTTTCGTCGGCCTGCGCTCGGGCGACCACGCCATGCTGCGGCGCGCCACGACGTGGGACGGGTTGGTGGGGGGCTACCTCCGGGCCAGCCTCGACATCAAGCCGGAGGGGCGCACGGCCGGGGCGGCCGGTGCCGAGGTGGCCGCCCTGGGAGCGGCGGCGTCGGCCCGCAGCATCGTGACCGTGATCTGACCGAGGCCGAATCGCGGGAGGCCGATGTCGGCGGTCTCGCCTAGGGTCGTCTCCATGATTCGCTTCGACGACGTCTCGAAGCAGTATCCCGGCGGGACGACCGCGGTGGACCACCTCGACCTCGAGGCCCCCACCGGCCAGATCACGGTGCTCGTCGGGCCGTCCGGGTGCGGCAAGACGACGACCCTCCGCATGGTCAACCGCATGATCGAGACCACGTCGGGCCGCATCTGGCTCGACGACCAGGACACGGGGGCGATGGACGCGGCCGAGATGCGCCGCGGCATCGGCTACGTCATCCAGCACGCCGGCCTGTTCCCGCACCGCACCGTGCTCGACAACGTCGGCACCGTCCCCGAGCTGCTCGGCTGGGACAAGACCAAGACCCGGGCCCGCTCGATGGAGCTGCTGGAGCGGGTCGGGCTCGACACCGCGTACGCGAACCGCTACCCCAGCCAGCTGTCCGGCGGGCAGCAGCAGCGCGTCGGCGTGGCGCGCGCCCTAGCCGCCGACCCTCCGGTGATGCTCATGGACGAGCCGTTCTCGGCCGTCGACCCGATCGTCCGCGACCAGCTGCAGGACGAGTTCCTCCGCCTGCAGGGCGAGCTCGGCAAGACCATCCTCTTCGTCACGCACGACATCGACGAGGCGATCAAGCTCGGCGACCAGGTGGCCGTCCTGCGGGTCGGCGGCAAGCTCGCGCAGGTGGCCGACCCGGCCTACCTGCTGGCGCACCCCGTCGACGACTTCGTCGCCGGGTTCGTCGGCCGCGACCGCGGCTACCGGGCGCTGGGGTTCCACGACACGCCCGACCTGCCCGTGGCGGCCGAGCCCACGGTCGGTCTGGGGGCCACCCCCGACGAGGCGCGGCGGGCCAGCCAGGACGGGTGGCTGCTCGTCGTCGACGACGATCGCAAGCCGCTCGGCTGGGTCGAGCCGCACCGCCTCGGGCGGTCGGTCGACCGCGAGATGCTGCACCGGGGCGGCACGGTCGCCCGGATGCACGGCCCCCTGCGCGCCGTGCTCGACGCCGCCCTCTCCTCGCCGTCCCGCCGCGGCGTCCTCGTCGACGACGACGGGGCCCTGACCGGCACGGTGCGGGCCCACGAGGTGCTCACCGTCATCGAGGAGGTCGAGCGGCCCGGTGACGCCGACGATGACCGCTACCAACGCCAGGAGTCGTCGTGAGCTGGGTCGCCGACCACCTCGGCGACATCGCCCGGTATGCGTGGCTGCACACCCTGCTCGCGGGCATACCCCTCGTCGTGGGGCTGGTCCTCGCGCTGCCGCTCGGATGGCTGGCCCGCCGCTACCACCGGCTCTACGGCGTCATCATCGCCGGGAGCGGCCTGCTCTACACGATCCCCAGTCTCGCCCTCTTCATCCTCATGCCCCTGGTCCTCGGTACCCGCATCCTCGACACGCTCAACGTCTACGTCGCGATGACCCTCTACACGCTGGCCCTGCTGGTCCGCACCGTCGCCGACGGCCTCGGCGCCGTGCCCGACGCCACCCGCCAGGCGGCGACGGCGATGGGGTTCACCGG
>JBDSYO010000322.1:0-2780 GCA_039925625.1 Lapillicoccus sp.
GCCGTAGTCGACGACGACGGCGACCCGCTTCTTGCCGTCGGCGGGGGGCACCTGTCCGCAGACGGTCGCGAACGACACGACGGCGCGAGGCGTGCGCGGGGTGGCACCGGTGCCGTCGTCGATCGCCCACCGCCAGCCCTCAACGGACCCTTCGGCGGGGGTGGTCTCGGCGGGGCCCTTCTGGGAGAACGCCCAGGCGTTGTTCGTCAGCTGGTAGTAGCCCCAGTACTGGTAGTTCGCGGCGCTGGCCGACGAGGCGGGCACGAGCACCGCGGCGAGGACGCCGAGCGTGGTGAGTACGCCCAGCGCGAGAGCCCGCAGCCGGGTGGGTGTAGGGCTGTGGGTGGGTTCGGGGTGGTGGTGGGTGGGCAGGGTCATGAGAGGAACCTCCTCACGGCCGGGCGGGAGATTCCACGGTGCCGCCCGAGGGTGGGACCCGTGCACTCTGACTCCGGTCCGCATTCCGCGACGGACTTCGATGGTGGAGCCGACATCGACGACAGGTGCTCCGACTCGACCGGCGTCCCCGTCGGCACCAGCGTGGTCCCGTCGTCGATGGGCGACGGGAGGTGGGGCGTGGGGGGCGCAGGGCTCACGGTTGCGGGACAGCGCCGGATTCGCACCGGCTTTCCCTGGACGTCGACCTACGGTGAGGTGACCGTCCCATGCGGTCGCCGCGCGTGTCAAAGCGGTCCGTCGTGGGGCGGGGGCGAGGGCTGGCTGCCGGCGTGTCTAGAGTTCCCGCATGAGCGGCAACTGGACATGGGAGCTCGTCGACGCGCAGCGACAGGCGATGCCCGACGTGGCCGCCGGTGGGGCGTTCCCCACGCAGAGCGAGGCGGAGTCCTGGCTCGGCGAGGAGTGGCGCGACCTGCTCGAGGCCGGGGTCGACGCGGTCGTCCTCCGGGAGGGTGACGCCGTCGTCTACGGGCCGATGAGCCTGCAGCCGGGGGAGTGACCCCCTCGGGGAAATGCGGTGGTCGGGTGTCGGTGCCCGGCCGTAGGTTCGAGGTCGATGAGTTCCGCAGCGTCGGGGTGTCTCACTGCCATGAGCCCCCCTCCGGCCACCTCCCGCGACCGCCTGCGACCTGACCCCGAAGGACCTGACGTGACCGCTGCCGAGCCGACCTTCCCGCCGGGCTCCGAGACCTCCGGGACCTCCGAACGTGACGCGACCGGCATCCTCCGGATCCTCGTCGCGGCGACCTTCGTCGTCATCCTCAACGAGACGATCATGGTCAACGCGATCCCGCGGCTCATGCACGAGTTCTCCGTCGACGCGCGGGCCGCCCAGTGGCTCTCCACCGCCTTCATGCTGACGCTGGCCGTCGTCATCCCCATGACCGGGTGGTTCCTCCAGCGGGTCACCACGCGAGCAGCGTTCACCGTCTCGCTCGGGCTGTTCCTGGCCGGCACCCTGCTGGCGTGCGCGGCCTGGAGCTTCCCCGTGCTGCTGGTGGGCCGGGTCGTGCAGGCCAGCGGCACCGCGGTGATGATGCCGCTGCTCATGACGACCCTGCTGACCATCGTGCCGCTTCACCGCCGGGGAGCGGTGATGGGCAACGTCACCCTGGCCATGGCCGTCGCGCCCGCGCTCGGCCCGGCGGTCTCCGGGCTGCTGCTGCAGCTGGGGTCCTGGCGCTTCATCTTCGCGGTCGTCGTGCCGATCGCGGCCGCCATCCTCGTCGTGGGTCTGCGCCGCCTCGTCAACGTGGGTACCCCGCAGCGCGGCACCCTCGACGTGCTCAGCGTCGTCCTTGCCGCACTGGGTTTCGGCGCCTTCGTCTACGGCCTGAGCCAGGTCGGTGCCGACCCCTCCGCCGGTGGGCTGCCCGCCGCGCCGACCATCCTCGGCGGGCTGGCCTTCGTCGCGGTGTTCGTCGTGCGGCAGCTGCGGCTCCAGCGCAGCGACACGCCGCTGCTCGACCTGCGCACCCTGGGCTTCCGCACCTTCACGATCACCCTCACCCTCATGTGCCTGTCGTTCATGGCGCTGATGGGGGTCATGATCACGCTTCCGCTGTTCCTCCAGAACGTCCACGGGTTCAGCCCCCTCACCACCGGTCTGCTGCTCATGCCAAAAGGGCTCATCATGGGCCTGCTCGGGCCCAAGGTCGGCGCCCTGTTCGACCGTTACGGCGCCCGCGCCCTGGTCGTGCCCGGCTCGACGCTCATGCTCGGTGCGCTCGTCGGCTTCGCGACCATCGGAACGAGCACGCCGGCCTGGTGGCTCGTCACCCTCCACGTGCTCATGAGCGTGGCGCTGGCCCTGATCTTCACGCCGGTCTTCACGGCGGGGCTGGCGGTGCTCCCGGCCCACCTCTACTCCCACGGCAGCGCCGTGCTCAGCACCCTGCAGCAGGTGGCCGCGGCCATCGGCACCGCGGTCGTCGTGACCATCCTGTCGGTGCGGGCCGCCGCCCTCGGCGCGTCCGGCGTCGACTCCGTGTCGGCGCTGAGCGGAGGGATCCAGTGGGGCATGGCCTTCGGGGCCGTCGTCGGGGTGGCGGTGCTCGTCCTGGCGTTCTTCGTGCCGAACGCGCCGCCGGCCAAGGCGCCGTGGGAGCAGGACGCCCCCCAGGACGACCGGGTCGGCGCGTGAGGGTCTGCCGCCGTGAACGTCCAGGGGGCGGGCGCGACCGGTGCGTCGTCAGCGACGTCGGCAGCGACGAGCCGGTAGGCCTCGCCGGGCGCCCCTCGGCTCGCCGGTCACGCACCCTCGCCTGCCGCATCCCGCCGGTGGCCCCCATCGGCTCGCGGCTCCGGCTGCACGGCAGCGG
>JBDSYO010000323.1:0-5919 GCA_039925625.1 Lapillicoccus sp.
GCGGGGGAGGCAGGTCCCGGAGGGGTCGCGGCGGCGGCGGGGGCGGCATGCCGCCAGCGTAGGGGGCCGTTACGGTGTCTCCCATGAGCGATCCGACGAGCCTGCCGAACTTCCCGCCGCCGGCCGATGAGCACCCTCTGCGGGGCCGCGTGCTGGACGTCCTGAAGGACCTCGGCCTCAGCCCCAACATCGACGGCGACGGTGACGTCGCCTTCACCATCGGCGAGCCCGCCCAGCAGATGTTCGTGCGCTGCCAGGACGGCGACTGGCCGGTCATGCGCATCTTCGGCCAGTGGCTCATCGGCGAGCAGGTGCCCGACGACGTCGAGGTGCGGCTGCAGCGCTGCAACGACTTCACCCTGCAGCTCAACCTGGCCAAGGTCGGTATCGCCAACAACAACCTCGTGGTCAGCGTCGAGCACGTCGTAACCATGCAGACCGACATCTCCGCGCTGTTCCAGATCAGCGTCAACCTCATCATGGAGGTGGTGCAGATGTGGCACACCTCGTTCGTCGCGCCCCCCGGGCAGCCCGAGGGCCCGTCGGACAACGGCTCGGGCGGCTCGGGCGGCTCGGGCGGCTCCGGCACCGACTACCAGCCCCGGCACCGTCCGCAGGACGAGGCGTGAGCGGCTTCACGGGCGAGCTCGTCCGGCTCGAGGTCGAGGGCGGCATCGGCACGATCCGGCTCGACCGGCCCCCGATGAACCCCCTGTCGGTGCAGATGCAGGAGGAGATCCGCGCCGCGGCGGCGGAGGCCGGCGAACGCCGTGACGTCGCGGCCGTCGTCGTCTACGGCGGGGAGAAGGTGTTCGCGGCCGGCGCCGACATCAAGGAGATGCGCGCCATGTCCTACACCGACATGGTCGACCGTTCCGGCGCGCTGCAGAGCTCGATCACGGCGGTCGCGCGCATCCCCAAGCCCACGGTCGCCGCCGTCACGGGATATGCGCTCGGCGGGGGCTGCGAGCTCGCGCTCGCCTGCGACTTCCGCATCGCCGGCGACAACGCCAAGCTGGGCCAGCCGGAGATCCTTTTGGGGATCATTCCGGGAGCCGGTGGCACGCAACGACTTTCACGCTTGGTCGGTCCGGCCAAGGCCAAGGAGATCATCTTCTCCGGGCGGTTCGTCGCCGCCGACGAGGCGCTCGCCATCGGTCTCGTCGACCGCGTCGTCCCTGCCGCGGAGGTGTATGCCGCCGCGCGGGCCTGGATGCAGAGCTTCGTCGGCGGACCGGCCTACGCGCTGCGTGCGGCGAAGGAGGCCGTCGACCGCGGCCTCGAGACCGACCTCGAGAGCGGGCTGGAGATCGAGCGGATGCTCTTCTCGGGCCTCTTCGCCACCCACGACCGCGAAGCCGGCATGGCGTCGTTCGTCGAGCACGGCCCCGGCAAGGCGACGTTCGAGGGACGCTGAGTGCCGCCGAGCGAGGCCTTGGACGTGCTGGTCGCCTACGTGCCGCGCACGCATACCGAACCGGTGCTCGCGGCGCTGTTCGCGGCCGGTGCCGGCACGGTCGGCGACTACGAGGAGTGCGCGTTCGTCGCCCCGGGTGAGGGCCGCTTCCGGCCCGTGCGCTCGGCGACCCCCGCCATCGGACGCGTCGGCGAGCTCGAGCGCGTCGCCGAGGACCGGGTAGAGGTCGTGCTGCCGCGGCGGCTGCGCGCAGCGGTCGCCGCCGCGCTGCGGGCCGCTCACCCCTACGAGGAGCCCGCCTTCCACGTCATCGCCACCGCGCAGGTCTGAGCCCGCGAACCCCCACAGCCAGGAAGGACGTCGTATGCCCCAGCTCGGTCCCGACACGCTGGAGTCCCTTTCCGACGGGGTCGCCCGACCCGGGTACGACCGTTCCCAGGTCGTCCCGGGGATCGTGCACTTCGGGGTGGGCGGCTTCCACCGCGCGCACCAGGCGATGTACCTCGACACCCTGATGAACCAGGGCCGAGCCCTGGACTGGGGGATCGTCGGGGTGGGGACGATGCCCCAGGACGCCCGGATGCGCGACGTGCTCACGGCCCAGGACGGGCTCTACACCCTGGTGCTCAAGCATCCGGACGGCCGCCGTGAGCCCCGGGTGATCGGTTCCCTGCTGCGCTACCTGCTCGCGGCGGACGACCCCGGGGCGGTCCTGACGGCGATGACGGCTGCGAGCACCCGCATCGTCTCCCTGACGATCACGGAGGGCGGCTACCTCTTCCACCCCGCCACCGGGGAGCTGGACGCGCAGCACCCGCTGCTCCAGCCCGACCTCGTGCCCGGCGCCGTGCCCAGCACGCCCTTCGGGTTCGTCGTCGAGGCTCTGCGGCGGCGGCGCCAGGAGGGCACGACGCCCTTCACGGTGATGTCCTGCGACAACATCCCGGGCAACGGCGACGTCGCCCGCCGGATGATCACCGCGTTCGCCCGGCTGAAGGACCCCGCCCTCGCGGACTGGATCGAGTCGTCGGTGCACTTCCCCAACAGCATGGTCGACCGGATCACCCCGGTGACCGCGCCGGAGGACATCGCCGCGCTGCGGGAGGAGTTCGGGGTGGAGGACGCCTGGCCCGTCGTCTGCGAGCCGTTCACCCAGTGGGCGCTGGAGGACTCCTTCGAGGGCGGCCCCGCCGGTCGCCCACCGTTCGAGGACGTCGGCGTCCAGCTCGTCCCCGACGTCGAGCCCTACGAGCTGATGAAGCTGAGGCTGCTCAACGCCAGCCATCAGGCCCTGTGCTACCTCGGGTACCTCAGCGGCTACCGCTACGCCCACGAGGTCTGCCAGGACCCCCTGTTCGTCGACTTCCTGCTGGCCTACATGGACCGGGAGGCGACGCCCACCCTGCATGAGGTGCCGGGAGTCGACCTGACCGCCTACAAGCACCAGCTCATCCAGCGCTTCGCCAACCCGGAGGTGCGCGACACCCTGGCCCGGCTCTGCGCCGAGAGCTCCGACCGGATCCCGAAGTGGCTCGTACCGGTCATCCGCACCAACCTCGAACAGGACGGCGAGATCGAGCGTTCCGCCCTCGTCGTCGCGTCCTGGGCCCGGTATGCGGAGGGCGTGGACGAGCAGGGTCGACCCATCGAGGTGGTCGACCAGCTCAAGGACCGGGTCACGGCCGCCGCCTCCCGGCAGCGGGAGGAGCCGCTGGCGTTCATCGAGGACGAGCAGCTCTTCGGCGACCTCGCGGCGCACGAACGGTTCGCGCAGGCCTACCGCCGGTGGCTCGACTCGCTGAACGAGGTCGGGGCCCGGGCCACCCTCGAGCGGCTCGCCGCCTCGTGACCGCACCGGCGTCGGCCGGCGCGGACCGGCAGGATGACCCGGTGACCGCACCCGATCTCGTCGCCGGCGTCGACTCGTCCACCCAGTCGACCAAGGTCGTGGTGTGCGAGGCCGACACCGGGCGCGTCGTCCGGGAGGGCCGGGCGCCCCACCCGGAGGGCACCGAGGTCGACCCCGCCGCGTGGTGGGCGGCCTACCAGGAGGCGACCGGCGGTGGGCTGCTCGACGGTGTCCGCGCGATCGCCGTGGCGGGGCAGCAGCACGGGCTCGTGGTCCTCGACGAGCAGCGCCGGGTCGTGCGGAAAGCGTTGCTGTGGAACGACACCCGCTCGGCAGGGGCGGCCGCCGACCTCGTGCGCGAGCTGGGCGGGCCGCAGGCCTGGGCCGACGCCGTAGGCACCGTGCCGCTCGCCTCCATCACCGTGACCAAGCTGCGCTGGCTGGCTGAGCACGAGCCGGAGGTCGCGGCCCGCGTGCACGACGTGCTGCTGCCGCACGACTGGCTCACCGCCATGGTCGTGGGCGGCGGCGACCTCACCCGCGCGCGGCTCGTCACCGACCGGGGCGACGCGTCCGGCACCGGCTACTGGTCCCCGGCCGACGGCGCCTACCGGATGGACCTTCTGCAGCGGGCGTTCGGGCGCACCGTGGGGGTGCCGGAGGTCCTCGGTGCCCACGAGGCGGCGGGTTCCACGGCCGAGGGGATGCTGGTCGGCCCGGGCACCGGCGACAACATGGGGGCCGCGCTCGGTCTCGGGCTGGCGCCCGGAGACGTCGTCGTGTCGCTCGGCACGAGCGGCACCGTGTTCGGCGTCGCGGCTGAGCCCGCGGCCGACCCCACCGGCATCGTCGCCGGGTTCGCCGACGCGACCGGACGCTTCCTGCCCCTCGTCTGCACGCTCAACGCCGCCCGCGTGCTGAGCGCCGTGGCGACGGTGCTGTCCACCGACCTCGCCGGCCTCGACCGGCTCGCCCTCTTGGCCGCCCCGGGTGCCGGTGGGCTGACGTTGCTGCCCTACCTCGACGGTGAGCGCACACCCGACCTGCCCGATGCCACCGGGACGCTGGGCGGGATGACCCGCGACAACCTCACGCCGGCCAACCTCGCCCGGGCCGCCGTGGAGGGCATGTTCGGAGGTCTGGCCGACGGGCTCGACGCCCTGAGGGACAACGGGGTTCCCGTGCGGCGCGTCCTCCTCATCGGGGGGGCGGCCCGCTCGTCCGCGGTCCGGGAGGTCGCCGCCGGCGTGCTCGGGGCTCCCGTCGCGGTGCCCTCGCCTGGTGCCGAACACGTCGCCCTGGGGGCCGCCCGTCAGGCCGCCTGGGTGCTGAGCGGGACGCCGGACCCGCCGGCCTGGGCGGTGCCGGCGGTCGGCGCCTCCGCAGCGGACGAGGTCGACGACGGCGCCTACGCGCCCGTGCGGGAGGGCTATCGCCGGCTGCGGCAGACCGTGTACGGCGTCTGACCCCACCGCTTGCTACTCGCGGGTAACCTGTGGTGACCGTCACCCGCTCTGAGGCGTGAGGATCGCCTCCTCGCCTGGAAGGATGGGCGTGACCGCCGAGGCTCACCGCGTGAGCCCTACCCGGCAGCTCGGAAACCCGAGCGACCCCGAGCGACCCCGAGCAACCCCGATCACCAGAAGAGGCGTGTAGCGCATGAACATCGTCGTCTGCGTCAAGTACGTACCGGACGCCCAGGCCGACCGCACCTTCACCGAGGGCGACAAGACCACCGACCGCGTCAACGTCGACGGGCTCCTGTCCGAGCTCGACGAGTATGCGGTCGAGGAGGCGCTGCTGCTCAAGGAGTCCGTGGACGGAGAGGTCACCGTCGTCACCGTCGGGCCGGCTCAGGCCGCTGACGCGCTGAAGAAGGCCCTCCAGATGGGCGCCGACAAAGCCGTGCACGTGCTCGACGACGAGATCCACGGGTCCGACGCGCTCGCGACGTCCCTCGTGCTGGCCAAGGCCATCGAGAAGCTCGACCCGCGTCCCGACATCGTCATGACGGGGATGGCATCGACCGACGGCACCATGGGCGTCGTGCCGACGATGCTCGCCGAGCGGCTCGGCCTGCCCGCCGTGACCTTCGCGTCCGAGATGACCGTCGGCGACGGCACGGTGACGGTGCGCCGCGACAACGACGCGGCGTCGCAGACCATCGAGGCCAGCCTGCCTGCGCTCGTGTCGGTCACCGACCAGATCAACACCCCGCGCTACCCGTCGTTCAAGGGGATCATGGCGGCGAAGAAGAAGCCGGTCGAGACGTGGAGCATCGCGGACCTCGGCCTCGAGGCCGGCCAGGTCGGGCTCGACGCGGCGTGGACCAGGGTCGAGGCGTACACCGCCCGGCCGCCGCGCCAGCAGGGGCAGCTCGTCACCGACGAGGGCGACGGCGGCGACCGGCTCGCGGCCTTCCTCGCCGAGCGCAAGTTCGTCTGACCGATCGACCCCCCGCCGACCATCACCCGCTGAGCCCGTTCGCAAGGAGACCGACACCGATGTCCGAAGTTCTCGTCCTCGTCGACCACGCCGGGGGGCAGGTCCGCAAGACCACCTCCGAGCTGCTCACCATCGCCCGCCGCCTCGGTGAGCCCTCCGCCGTCTTCGTCGGCGAGGGCTACGACGCGGCCAAGGAGACCCTCGCGGC
>JBDSYO010000324.1:0-4731 GCA_039925625.1 Lapillicoccus sp.
CCTCACGCCCACGCCCACGCCCACGCCCAGCTCTACGCCCACCCCCGGCCCCACCCCCTACCCCACCCCGGGCCCCACGGAGGCCGGTCGCGAGATGTAGGGCACACCCGGCCGCGCGGACGCGCGAGACCCCCACGGCATACCATCGGGGCCACCAGGTGAGCGAGCGCTCACCACGCGTCAAGGAGGACCGCCGTGACCGACGCCGTCATCGTCTCGACCGCCCGCAGCCCCATCGGCCGTGCCTTCAAGGGGTCGCTGAAGGACATCCGCCCGGACGACCTGTCCGTGCAGGTGCTGCGGGCCGCGCTCGACAAGGTGCCCGGCCTCACCTCCGCCGACCTCGACGACCTCTACTGGGGCTGCGCCGAGCCGTCCGGCCGACACGGCGCCAACCTCGCCCGCGTCGTCGCCGTGCTCGCGGGCTTCGATACCCTCCCCGGGGCCACGGTTAACCGCTTCTGCGCGTCGAGCGTGCAGACCACGCGCATGGCCTACCACGCGATCAGGGCCGGGGAGGGCGACGCCTTCGTCTCCGGCGGTGTGGAGTGCGTGTCGCAGTACCTGAGCTTCGCCGGCGCCGGGGCCGCGGACGCGGACGCCACCAACCCGGCCTTCGCCGACGCCATGGCGCGCACCGCGGCCACCGCGAAGAGCAACGAGACGTGGCACGACCCGCGCGCCGACGGGCTGCTGCCCGACATCTACATCGCCATGGGCCAGACCGCCGAGAACGTCGCCACGTCGCTCGGGATCTCCCGCGCCCGCCAGGACGAGTGGGGCGTGACCAGCCAGAACCGGGCCGAGAAGGCCATCGCCAACGGCTTCTTCGAGCGCGAGATCGCGCCCATCACCCTCGCCGACGGCACGGTCGTCACCAAGGACGACGGACCGCGCGCCGGCGTCACGCTCGAGGGCATCTCCGGTCTCAAGTCCGTCTTCCGCGAGAACGGCACCGTGACGGCCGGCAACTGCTGTCCCCTCAACGACGGGGCCGCCGCGGTCATCGTCATGAGCGACACCAAGGCGGCCCAGCTCGGCCTCACCCCGCTCGCCCGGGTGGTCGCCACGGGCGTCTCGGCGCTCTCCCCCGAGATCATGGGCCTCGGCCCGGTCGAGGCGTCGAAGCAGGCGCTCGGCCGCGCCGGGATGAGCATCGGCGACATGGACCTCTACGAGATCAACGAGGCCTTCGCGGCCCAGGTGCTCCCCAGCGCCGACGCCCTGGGGATGGACCCCGAACGGCTCAACGTCAACGGCGGTGCGATCGCCCTCGGGCACCCCTTCGGCTCGACGGGGGCACGGATCACGACCACCCTGCTCAACGGACTGCAGGAGCGCGACGGCACCTTCGGGCTCGAGACGATGTGCGTCGGCGGCGGCCAGGGCATGGCCATCATCTACGAGCGGATCTCCTGAACCATCGGCACGCGCCGAGCCGGCAGAGACGAGAAGGGGTGCCCCGGAGGGGGCACCCCTTCCGTGTTTCCACCGTGACTACGGCGTCGGGTCGCTCACCGCCGCCCCGTAGATGTCCGTGTTCCCGAACGCCAGGGTGCTGCCCTGCGGGCACGTGTTGTTCGGCCCGGGACGCAGCGCGTCAGACGGGGCCAGCGGTAGCTCACCCGCCTGCTCCTGGTCCTCCTTCTCGTCGGCCACGATCGGGGCCGTCGCGCCCCCGGTGACGTCGTCGACGAACGCCTGCCGGTAGGCATCGATGTCCGGGCAGTCCGCCGCGTTGCGCACGTCGTTCCACACCGCGACCGCACCGCTGCGGGTGGCCACGGCGTAGTTGTAGTCGCCGAGGAACTCCGCCGTCAGGCCGTTGGCGCTCGACCCTCGGGCGTCACCGGACGCACCCCGGTGCAGGGTGCTGACCGCGCCGTTGGGGGCGACGTAGTTCACGACGCCGAGCATCGGGCGTGCGGCCGCCGTCGTGGTCTGCCACGGGGTGAGGTAGGCGTTGTAGGTGACGTAGACGTCCGACCCGTCCGGGGCGATGGCCACGGCCGGCTGGTTGGCGCGGTCACCCGGCGTCGAGACGGTCTGGAGGTTGCCGTAGCTCGCTCCACGGTTGGTTGACCGTACGAGGTACGCCTTCTCCTGGTTGCTGCCCGCCCGGTCGTCCGACCAGCCGACGACGATCTCGTCGGTGGCGTCGGCGCCGGTGGGAGCCCCGTTGGCGATGTCGATGGTCGGGAACACGTCAGTGCGCGACCCCGCGACCCCGTCGATCGTGTAGCGGCCCTGCGCCGGGTCGAGCTGGCCGATGCCAGCGGTGTCGACGATGGCCTGCGGCCGGTCGAAGGTCTGGCCGCCGTTGGTCGAACGCACCTGGTAGAAGACGCCGGTGCCCCGCTGCTTGTCGAACCCGGACCAGACGACGTAGATCGTGCCCCGGCTGTCGGTGCGGACGGCGCAGCCCTGGCGGCCGCCCGTCTGCGCATTGTTGGTGGCCGCGCTCAGCTGCTTGTTGGTCCACGTGTCGCCGCCGTCACTGCTCTTCGCGAACAGCACCGGCTCGGAGCCCGCGGTGCCGCGGAAGCCGACATTGCAGACGTAGACGTTCCCGAAGTAGGCGCTCGAGGCCGCGTTGTCGGCCCAGATCTGCTCCTTGTCGCTGAACAGCGCGCCGTTCTGCTTGGTGACGATGACCGGCGCCTTCCAGGCCGCTTTGCCGCCGGCACCGCCCGCGGCCGCGGCCGCCACGTTGTCGGTGCGCGAGACGGCGATCGCGGCGTCACCCGCAAACGCGTTGGGGTCGAACTTGGTCGCGATGTTCGCGTAGTAGAGCCGCTGGCCGTTGGCCCACGAGAAGCGGCCGTCGCTGCCGCGCACCGGGCCGAAGGCGAGCTCGGGGTCGCCGTTCGAGACGAGACCGTTCTCGTAGTACCAAGGCAGGGTGCCGATCGAGTCGACCGTGGGGACACAGCCCGCCGTGGTCGCCGGAGGCGTCGGACGGCAGGAGGCGTTCCGTGCCGAGTAGCCCGTGTAGGTCGGCTGGGTCCAGCTCATCCCCCCGTCGAGGGAGAACTGGACGCCGCTCACGCCGACACCCGGGGTGAAGGGACACGTCTTCGGGTCGCCGGCGTTGCAGCGCTCCATGTCGATGTTGTCGTTCGCCCCAGCCGCGACGACGCCGGGGTGGTAGGCGTTGACGGCGAGCCCGGGCTCGTTCTGCTTGTTGTGCGAGAAGTAGCGGTCGTCACTCCCGACGGTGACCTCGGCGTCCTGCGCGGGCAGCGCGCCGGCGGCGGTGGGGACGAGCACGAGACCGAGGGAGAGAGTGCCGGCGAGCAGTGCGGAGCGGAACATACACGGGCCTTCCTGACGCGGACCCCCGACCGCTCCCTGTGAGCTTCCTGAACGGAACCTACTCCTGCGCTGGGAGCGGGACCACCCGTGCGCAGGGCTCAGTTCGTCAGCGTGTGCCGCAGCCTGGCCAGCTGCGCCGCCACGCGCGCAGGGCCCACCGCTGCCGAGCGTCCGGCGTCGAAGACGACGACCGTCAACTGGTCCATGACCACGCCGGGTCCCAGATCGGGCACCATCGACCGGGGTCGGCCCTCAGCATCGGCCACGCCGTCGGCCAGGCGCTGTACGAGGTCTCGTACTGGAGGAAGACACGCGAGCGCGTGGTCGAGCGGCAGCTGACGCCACCGCTCGACCACGCGCTGGAGCTCGGTCCGCACCGAGCTCGGGCCCGATGTCGGGCCCGGGGTCACGGGGTCGATGTCAGTCGCGAGCGCGGGCCAGGAGGCGCAGGATCTCGAGGTAGAGCCAGACGAGCGACACGATGAGGCCGTGGGCGAGCAGCCAGGAGTACTTCTCCGGCAGCTGCGCGCGGACCGCCTGGTCGATGTTGTCGAAGTCGAGGGCGAGCGAGTACGACGCCAAGCCGACACCCAGCACAGAGATCGCGAGCCCGAGCACCCCGCTGCCGCCGAAGCCCCAGCCCGAGGTCCACCCGAACATCAGGGCCACGACGTTGACCACGCTGAACAGCAGGTAGCCGAGGATCGCCATCCCGAAGATCTTGCGGCTGCGGCTCGTGACCTTGATGATCCCGAACTTGTAGCCCGCGAGCATGCCCGTGAAGGTGCAGAGGGTCGCGATGACGGCGGTGACGACGATGCCGGTGTAACGCTGCTCCATGACCTGGCTGAAGGCCCCGAGGAAGGCGCCCTCCAGCACGGCGTAGAGGACGATGAGCGGCACGCTGACCGTCTTCTTGAAGGCGATGACCAGCCCGACGACGAGTCCGAGGATCATCCCGCCGAGCCACACGGGCAGCAGCAGACCTGGGCTCTCGCGGGTGAGCACCCACGACCCGGCGGCCATGACGAGCACGATGGCGAACAGGCCGAGCGTCTTCATGACGACGTCGTCGAGGGTCAGCCGACCCGTCTGCACGGGGCTGGCGGGCGGCTGCTGGTAGAGGTTCTCCAGCTGGTCCTGCGTCATGTTCTGGGTCCCACGGTCCTGCACGGCTCCCTGGCCCTGGGTGAAGCCACCGCCCTGGCCGCCGCGCTGCTGGGGCCCGAAGCCGGCATACCCCTCGCGGATCTGCTTGTTGACCTGCGCGAACACCGGGTTGTTTCCGGCCATGTGTCCTCCAAGAGACGCTCCGGCGCCCCCGTCCGGACGCCTCTACACAGGATAGGGCGAGTGAGTCGGCGCAATAGTTCCCGTGGGCCGTCCCGCCGCCGCTTTAGGGTGGAACCGTGACCT